>NZ_JBEAIU010000059.1:0-88922 GCF_040065135.1 Klebsiella sp. CN_Kp066
CTTATCAGCCGGAACCGTTCTCGCAGCCGCAGCATGCGTACCAGCCGGAACAGGCTCCGGTGCAGCAGCCAGCTTATCAGGCGGAACCGGCATGGCAGCCGCAGCACGCGTACCAGCCGGAGCAGGCTCCGGTGCAGCAGCCAGCTTATCAGCCGGAACCGGCATGGCAGCCGCAGCACGCGTACCAGCCGGAACAGGCTCCGGTGCAGCAGCCAGCTTATCATCCGGAGCCGATCGCACAGCCACAGCATGCGTACCATCCGGAGCAGGCTCCGGTGCAGCAGCCAGCTTATCAGCCGGAACCGTTCTCGCAGCCGCAGCATGCGTACCAGCCGGAACAGGCGCCAGTGCACCAGCCCGATCCCTATGCTGCCCCCGTTGAGCCTGAGCCTCCGCAAGAGGAGGTGAAGCCTCAGCGTCCGCCGATGTATTACTTTGAAGAAGTAGAAGAGAAACGCGCGCGTGAACGCGAGCAGCTTGCCGCCTGGTATCAGCCGATTCCTGAACCCGTCAGTCCGGTGGCGACAAAACCCATCACGCCTCCGTCTTCACCGGCGGGAGATGTTGCCGCCGTGAGCGCACTGGCGGCCGGGGTCCATCAGGCAACGGGTGCGGCTGCAGCTAGCGCCGCCGCGGCCTCAACCGCTTCTGCCGCATCCGGCGCTGCGCCGTTATTTAGCCCGGCTTCGGGCGGTCCTCGCGCGCAGGTAAAAGAAGGCATTGGCCCGAAATTGCCTCGTCCAAATCGCGTTCGGGTTCCCACCCGCCGGGAACTTGCCTCCTACGGGATCAAGCTGCCTTCGCAGCGGTTAGCCGAAGAGCGCGCGCGTCAGGCTGAGCATCAGCACTATGATGATTCGCTGTCTGACGAGGAAGTTGCAGAGCTCGAGCAGGGAGAGCTGGCGCGTCAGTTCGCCGCTGCGCAAAATCAGCGCTATGGTGATAGCTACGCTGCCGAAGATGAAACTGCAGATGACGATTCCGCTGCTGAAGCCGAGCTGGCTCGTCAGTTTGCCGCATCTCAACAACAGCGCTACGCAAGCGAGCAGCCGCCGGGATCGCATCCGTTCTCTGCGGCTGACTATGAATTCTCGCCAATGAAAACGTTAGTTGACGATGCGCCGAGCGAGCCTGTCTTCACGCCATTGCCGGAAGTGCAGCAGCCTGCTCCGCAGTATCAGCAGCCGGTCCAGCATTCGCAGCCCGTGCCGCAGCCGATGCCGCATCAGCACGCCCCTCAGCAACCGCAAAATGTGCAGCACCAGGCTTATCAATCCGCGCAGCATCAGCCGGCTCAACATCCGCAGATGCAGCAGCATGCTTCTCAGGGGCACGCCCCGCAGCAGCCGGCCCCACAGCCGCAGGAGAGTCTCATTCATCCGTTGTTGATGCGCAATGGCGACAGTCGCCCGTTGCAGAAGCCGACGACGCTGCTGCCGTCTCTTGACCTGCTTACGCCGCCCCCGGCTGAAGTTGAGCCGATTGATACCTTTGCGCTTGAGCAGATGGCGCGTCTGGTTGAAGCTCGTCTGGCCGATTTCCGCATTAAAGCCGACGTGGTGAACTACTCACCGGGCCCGGTAATCACTCGCTTTGAGCTTAACCTGGCGCCGGGCGTGAAAGCAGCGCGTATTTCCAACCTGTCGCGAGATTTGGCCCGTTCCCTGTCCACAGCGGCGGTGCGCGTAGTCGAAGTTATTCCGGGTAAGCCTTACGTTGGCCTGGAGCTGCCTAATAAAAAACGGCAAACCGTTTACCTGCGCGAAGTGCTGGATAACGCGAAATTCCGCGACAATCCTTCACCGCTCACCGTGGTCCTCGGCAAAGACATCGCGGGCGAACCCGTAACCGCCGACCTGGCGAAAATGCCGCACCTGCTGGTGGCTGGTACTACCGGTTCCGGTAAGTCTGTTGGGGTCAACGCCATGATCCTGAGCATGCTTTACAAAGCGCAGCCGGAAGATGTGAAATTCATCATGATTGACCCGAAAATGCTCGAGCTGTCGGTTTATGAAGGCATACCGCATCTGTTGACCGAGGTGGTGACGGATATGAAAGACGCCGCCAACGCTTTGCGCTGGAGCGTTAACGAGATGGAGCGTCGGTATAAGCTGATGTCTGCGCTGGGCGTGCGTAATCTGGCGGGTTACAACGAGAAAATTGCCGAAGCCGCGCGTATGGGACGGCCAATTCCGGATCCGTACTGGAAGCCTGGCGACAGTATGGATGCAACCCATCCGGTACTGAAAAAAGAGCCTTATATCGTGGTGCTGGTCGATGAATTTGCCGACCTGATGATGACCGTTGGTAAGAAAGTGGAAGAGCTGATCGCCCGTCTGGCGCAGAAAGCGCGCGCCGCGGGTATCCACCTGGTGCTGGCAACTCAGCGCCCTTCGGTTGACGTGATTACCGGCCTCATCAAAGCCAACATCCCGACGCGTATCGCCTTTACCGTCTCGAGTAAAATTGACTCACGTACCATCCTCGATCAGGGCGGTGCGGAATCTCTGCTGGGGATGGGCGATATGCTCTACTCCGCGCCTAACTCGACGATTCCGGTGCGCGTGCACGGCGCTTTTGTGCGCGACGAGGAGGTTCACGCTGTCGTTCAGGACTGGAAAGCGCGCGGTCGTCCGCAGTATGTCGATGGCATCACCTCCGACAGCGAAAGCGAAGGCGGCGGCGGTGGCTACGATGGCGGGGAAGAGCTCGATCCGCTATTCGATCAGGCCGTGAATTTTGTGACGGAAAAACGCAAAGCCTCCATTTCTGGGGTACAGCGTCAGTTCCGCATTGGCTATAACCGCGCCGCGCGTATTATTGAGCAAATGGAAGCCCAGGGTATTGTGAGCGAGCAGGGTCATAACGGTAACCGTGAAGTGCTGGCTCCGCCGCCCTTCGAGTAACCGCTAAGCTGGGTAAATAAGTGAAAATCAGCCTTTTCTGCTGTTTAGCCGCCGTTAGCGGGTCTAAATTAGGCAGAAGAGGCTCCCGCGTCGGGAGTGACGCACATAAAGGAATGATAATGAAAAAACTCGCAATCACCTGTGCATTACTGTCCGGTCTGGTTGTCAGCCAGGTATGGGCGGATGCCGCCAGCGATTTAAAAAGCCGCCTTGATAAAGTGAGCAGCTTCCACTCCAGTTTTACGCAGAAGGTCACCGACGGCAGCGGTAATGCCGTTCAGGACGGGCAGGGTGATCTCTGGGTCAAGCGGCCAAATCTGTTCAACTGGCACATGACTCAGCCAGATGAAAGCGTGCTGGTTTCTGATGGCAAAACGCTATGGTTTTACAATCCGTTTGTTGAGCAGGCCACCGCCACCTGGTTAAAAGACGCGACCAGCAATACGCCGTTTATGCTGATTGCCCGTAATCAGGCCAGCGACTGGCAAAACTACAACATTAAGCAGAACGGTGACGATTTTGTTCTGACTCCGAAAAACGGCAGCGGTAATCTTAAGCAGTTCACCATCAATGTGGGTCGTGACGGTACGATTCATCAATTCAGCGCCGTGGAACAGGACGATCAACGCAGCAGCTATCAGCTGAAATCGCAACAAAATGGTGCCGTGGATGCATCTAAGTTCACCTTTACGCCGCCGCAAGGGGTTACGGTGGACGATCAACGTAAATAGAGGCGAACGTGAGCAACCTGTCGCTCGATTTTTCCGATAACGCGTTTCAACCTCTGGCCGCCCGTATGCGGCCAGAAAATTTAGCGCAGTACATTGGCCAGCAGCACCTGCTGGCGCCGGGTAAACCCTTACCGAGGGCGATTGAAGCCGGGCACCTGCACTCGATGATCCTCTGGGGGCCGCCAGGGACGGGAAAAACCACCCTCGCTGAGGTCATTGCGCGCTACGCCAGCGCCGACGTTGAACGTATTTCAGCGGTTACCTCCGGAGTGAAAGAGATCCGCGAGGCCATTGAACGCGCGCGTCAAAACCGCAATGCGGGTCGCCGCACGATCCTGTTTGTCGATGAGGTCCATCGGTTTAATAAAAGCCAGCAGGATGCCTTTTTGCCGCATATCGAAGATGGAACTATCACCTTTATCGGCGCGACGACGGAAAACCCTTCCTTTGAACTCAATTCTGCACTGCTATCCCGTGCGCGCGTCTATCTGCTGAAGTCGCTGACCAGCGACGATATCGAGCAGGTGCTTAATCAGGCCATGAGCGACAAAACGCGCGGCTACGGTGGGCAAAATATTGTACTACCGGACGAGACGCGCAAGGCCATCGCTGACCTTGTCAACGGTGATGCGCGCCGGGCGCTGAATACGCTGGAAATGATGGCCGATATGGCTGAAACCGACGCCTCCGGCAATCGCGTGTTGCAGGTTGAACTGCTGACCGAAATTGCCGGCGAGCGCAGCGCGCGTTTCGACAACAAAGGCGATCGCTTTTACGATTTAATCTCCGCGCTGCATAAATCGGTCCGCGGAAGCGCGCCGGATGCCGCCCTCTACTGGTACGCGCGGATTATTACCGCCGGCGGCGATCCCCTCTACGTTGCCCGCCGCTGCCTGGCGATTGCCTCTGAAGATGTAGGCAATGCCGATCCGCGCGCGATGCAGGTTGCGATCTCCGCCTGGGACTGCTTTACCCGCGTCGGACCGGCGGAAGGTGAACGCGCCATTGCTCAGGCCATTGTTTATCTTGCCTGTGCGCCCAAAAGCAACGCTGTTTACACCGCCTTTAAAGCGGCAATGGCCGACGCGCGCGAACGTCCCGATTACGACGTCCCGGTACATTTGCGCAATGCCCCCACGAAGCTGATGAAAGAGATGGGCTACGGGCAGGCGTACCGCTATGCACATGATGAACCTAATGCTTATGCCGCCGGAGAGCAGTACTTCCCGGAGGAAATGGCGCAAACGCGCTATTATCAGCCGACAAACCGGGGGCTGGAGGGCAAAATAGGCGAAAAGCTCGCCTGGTTAACCGAACAGGATCAAAATAGCCCGATAAAACGCTACCGATAATTGAGGCGTTGCGGTAAGGTTGTCACACTATTTCCGTGGTCGCGCTCTGCGGCCATTTTTCTTTATTAATTCGATAAGCACAGGATAAGCATGCTCGATCCCAATCTGCTGCGTACCGAGCCAGACGCAGTCGCAGAAAAACTGGCACGCCGGGGCTTTAAGCTGGATGTAGATAAACTTCGCGCTCTGGAAGAGCGTCGTAAAGTTTTGCAGGTACAAACTGAAAACCTGCAGGCGGAGCGTAACTCCCGATCGAAATCCATTGGCCAGGCGAAAGCGCGCGGGGAAGATATTGAGCCATTACGCCTGGAAGTGAACAAGCTCGGTGAGCAGCTTGATGCCGCTAAGACCGAGCTGGACGCGCTGCTGGCGGAAATCCGCGATATTGCGCTGGCTATTCCAAACATCCCGCATGATGACGTACCGGCCGGTCGCGATGAAAACGATAACGTTGAAGTCAGCCGCTGGGGAACCCCGCGCGAGTTCGATTTTGACATTCGCGATCACGTCACGCTGGGCGAAATGCACGGAGGGCTGGATTTTGCCGCCGCCGTGAAGCTGACCGGTTCTCGCTTTGTGGTCATGAAGGGCCAGCTGGCACGCCTGCACCGCGCGCTGGCCCAGTTTATGCTGGATCTGCATACTGAACAGCACGGTTACAGCGAAAACTATGTTCCGTATCTGGTTAACCAGGACACGCTGTACGGCACTGGTCAGCTACCAAAATTTGCCGGCGACCTGTTCCATACCCGTCCGCTGGAAGAAGAAGCCGACAGCAGCAACTATGCGCTGATCCCAACGGCGGAAGTCCCGCTGACCAACCTGGTTCGCGATGAAATCATTGATGAAGACGATCTGCCGATCAAAATGACCGCCCATACGCCGTGCTTCCGCTCTGAGGCGGGCTCTTACGGCCGTGATACCCGTGGTCTGATCCGCATGCACCAGTTCGACAAAGTTGAGATGGTGCAGATTGTGCGTCCGGAAGATTCCATGGTCGCGCTGGAAGAGATGACAGGTCACGCCGAGAAAGTGCTGCAGCTGCTGGGTCTGCCGTATCGTAAAGTGGCTCTGTGCACTGGCGACATGGGCTTCAGCGCGTGCAAAACCTACGATCTGGAAGTGTGGGTACCGGCGCAGAATACCTATCGTGAAATCTCTTCCTGCTCCAACGTGTGGGATTTCCAGGCGCGTCGTATGCAGGCGCGCTGCCGCAGCAAGTCTGACAAGAAAACTCGCCTCGTACACACGCTGAACGGTTCTGGCCTGGCGGTTGGGCGTACGCTGGTCGCGGTGATGGAAAACTATCAGCAGGCGGATGGCCGCATTGAAATTCCGGAAGTGCTGCGTCCGTATATGCGCGGCCTTGAATTTATCGGCTGATTTTTCGACTCTTTTCTCAAAAGCGCCTGCGGGCGCTTTTTTTTTACCCCCTTCTTGATACCGGGCAATAATCGACTTCGCGAATACGCAGATACTCCCTTTGGATTAACCAGCATAAAAAACTAATAAAGTCTAATTTCGTTATATATCAAACTATATAGCGGCTTTAAGTTAATTGTGAGCAACCAAAGCGAGTATCTATGAAAACCAAAACCCCCGATGCTTTACTGGCTGCCGAGGTGAGCCGGCGTGGTTTAATGAAAACCACGGCGATTGGCGGGCTGGCAATGGCCAGCAGCGCTTTTACCTTACCCTTCACGCGCATTGCCCACGCTGCGGATAGCCTGAGTCCCACCAGCGAAACCGTTACCTGGAGCGCCTGTACGGTTAACTGCGGTAGCCGCTGTCCGCTGCGGATGCATGTGGTCGATGGTGAGATCAAATATGTTGAAACAGACAATACCGGCGATGATAGCTACGACGGCCTGCATCAGGTTCGCGCCTGTCTGCGTGGCCGCTCGATGCGTCGACGCGTCTACAACCCGGACCGCCTGAAATATCCGATGAAGCGCGTGGGCAAGCGCGGCGAGGGCAAATTCGAGCGCATCAGCTGGGAAGAAGCATTTGATACTATCGCCAGCAATATGCAGCGCCTGATAAAAGAGTACGGTAATGAGTCTATCTATCTGAACTATGGAACGGGTACCCTCGGCGGAACTTTGACTCGCTCATGGCCACCGGGAAAAACCCTGATTGCCCGCCTGATGAACTGCTGCGGCGGCTATCTCAACCATTATGGCGACTACTCCACCGCGCAAATCGCCGCTGGCCTGAACTATACCTACGGTGGCTGGGCCGATGGCAATAGTCCGTCGGATATCGAAAACAGTAAGCTGGTCGTATTGTTTGGCAACAACCCCGGGGAAACCCGAATGAGCGGCGGCGGGGTAACCTATTACCTGGAACAGGCGCGGGAGAAATCCAACGCCAGGCTGATTATTATTGATCCACGCTATACCGACACCGGTGCCGGACGCGAAGACGAGTGGATCCCGATTCGCCCGGGAACCGACGCCGCGCTGGTCTCCGCGCTGGCGTGGGTGATGATTACGGAAGACCTCGTTGATCAACCTTTCCTCGATAAGTACTGCGTAGGCTATGACGAGAAAACGCTGCCGGAAGGAGCGCCAGCCAATGGCCACTATAAGGCCTATATTCTCGGTCAGGGCAAAGACGGTATCGCGAAGACCCCTGAGTGGGCGGCGACGATTACCGGCATTCCCCAGGCGCGTATCGTGCAGCTGGCGCGCGAAATCGCCAGCGCTAAACCTGCCTATATTTCTCAGGGCTGGGGCCCGCAGCGTCATGCCAACGGTGAGCTGGTATCCCGTGCAATTTCAATGCTGGCGATCTTAACCGGTAACGTCGGGATTAACGGCGGCAACACCGGCGCGCGTGAAGGTTCTTACTCCCTGCCTTTTGAACGCATGCCGACGCTGGATAATCCGGTGGAAACCAGTATTTCCATGTTTATGTGGACCGATGCGATTGAGCGCGGTACGGAAATGACCGCGCTGCGCGACGGCGTGCGCGGCAAAGATAAGCTTGACGTCCCTATCAAAATGGTCTGGAACTATGCTGGTAACTGTCTTATCAACCAGCACTCAGAAATCAACCGTACCCATGACATCCTGCAGGATGACAAGAAGTGCGAAATGATTGTGGTCATTGATTGCCATATGACCTCCTCAGCAAAATATGCCGATATTCTGCTGCCGGACTGTACGGCCTCGGAGCAGATGGATTTTGCGCTGGATGCTTCCTGCGGCAACATGTCCTACGTGATTTTTGCCGACCAGGCCATCAAGCCGCGCTTTGAGTGCAAAACCATTTATGAAATGACCAGCGAACTGGCGAAGCGCATGGGCGTTGAGCAACGCTTCACCGAAGGTCGCACGCAGGAAGAGTGGCTGCGTCATCTCTATGAGCAATCCCGTAAAGCGATCCCGGCACTGCTGCCGTTTGATGAATTCCGCAAGCAGGGAATCTTCAAGCAGCGCGATCCGGAAGGTCACCACGTTGCCTATAAAGCCTTCCGTGAAGATCCCGCCGCCAATCCGTTAACGACGCCGTCAGGGAAAATTGAAATTTACTCTGCGCAGCTGGCGGAAATTGCGGCGACCTGGGAGCTTAAAGAACAGGATGTCATCGACCCGTTACCGATCTACAGCCCTGGGTTTGAAAACTATGACGATCCGCTGGCTGAAAAGTATCCGCTGCAGCTCACCGGTTTTCACTATAAAGCCCGTACGCACTCCACCTACGGCAACGTTGACGTGCTGAAAGCGGCTTGCCGTCAGGAGATGTGGATCAACCCGCTGGATGCGCAGAAGCGCGGCATCGCTAATGGCGATCGGATCCGCATCTTTAACGATCGTGGTGAAGTCCATATCGAAGCCAAAGTGACCCCGAGAATGATACCTGGCGTGGTCGCGCTGGGTGAGGGGGCCTGGTATAACCCGGACGCAGGCCGCGTGGATCAGGCTGGCAGCATCAACGTGCTGACCACCCAACGCCCGTCGCCGCTGGCGAAAGGCAATCCATCGCATACCAACCTCGTCCAGGTTGAAAAGCTGTAAGGAGTAACCGATGACAACTCAATATGGTTTTTTTATTGATTCCGCCCGTTGCACCGGTTGCAAAACCTGCGAACTGGCTTGTAAAGACTATAAAAACCTTACGCCGGAAGTCAGCTTCCGTCGTATCTACGAATACGCCGGCGGCGACTGGCAGGAGGATAATGGGGTATGGCAGCAAAATGTCTTTGCCTATTACCTCTCTATCGCCTGCAACCATTGTGAGGATCCTGCCTGCACTAAAGTTTGCCCTAGCGGAGCGATGCACAAGCGTGAAGATGGCTTTGTTGTCGTCGATGAAGATGTCTGTATCGGCTGTCGCTACTGTCATATGGCCTGCCCGTACGGCGCACCGCAGTACAATGCGACAAAAGGCCATATGACCAAATGCGATGGCTGCCACGAGCGCGTCGCCGACGGCAAAAAACCGATTTGTGTGGAATCTTGCCCGCTGCGCGCCTTGGATTTCGGCCCGATTGAAGATCTGCGTAAAAAACACGGTCAGCTGGCTGCCGTCGCGCCGCTGCCTTCGGCGCATTTCACTAAGCCGAGCATTGTGATTAAACCTAATGCCAACAGCCGACCGTGTGGAGATACCACCGGCTACCTGGCTAACCCGAAGGAGGTGTGAGATGGGGAGTGGATGGCATGAATGGCCGCTGATTATTTTCACGGTCTTGGGTCAGTGCGTCGTGGGCGGATTTATTGTACTGGCTCTGGCGCTAATAAAGGGCGATTTAACGCGTGAACAGCAGCAGCGCGTGGTGCGAAGTATGTTTGGCCTGTGGGTGCTGATGGGCGTAGGTTTTATTGCCTCGACTCTGCATCTTGGGTCGCCGATGCGCGCTTTTAACTCGCTTAATCGCGTGGGGGCTTCATCGCTCAGCAACGAAATCGCCAGCGGTGCGCTGTTCTTTGCCGTCGGCGGCATTGGCTGGCTGCTGGCGGTGGTGAATAAGCTACCCGCGGGACTGCGTCACCTCTGGCTGGTTATTACCATGGTGCTCGGGATAATCTTTGTCTGGATGATGGTCCGCGTCTATAACACCATCGATACGGTGCCCACCTGGTACACGGTCTGGACGCCACTGAGCTTCTTCCTGACGATGTTTATCGGCGGTCCGCTGCTGGGATATCTGCTGCTGCGCTTTGCGGACGTCAACGGTTGGGCGATGCGCCTGCTGCCGGCGGTGACTCTGCTGGCGCTGGTGGTGAGCGTGACCGTGGTGCTGATGCAGGGTCAGGAGCTGACAACAATCCATAGCTCTATCCAGCAGGCCTCGGCGCTGGTGCCGAACTATGGTTCGCTGATGGCGTGGCGCGTGGTGGCTCTGGTGCTGGCGCTGGTATGCTGGATTGCTCCGCAGCTCAAAGGCTATCAGCCCGCATTGCCGCTTCTGGGGCTGGCATTTGCGCTGGTGCTGGTTGGCGAGGCGATCGGCCGCGGCGTCTTCTATGGCCTGCATATGACCGTCGGGATGGCAATCGCCAGCTAATCGTCCTTTATCGCGCCAGAATTATGATTTCTGGCGCGATAAAAAGTGCGGTCGATTCATGAAATATTTCTACTGATATTCCCACCGCTTTTTTTTAATAAATTAATAAAAACAATGGAATAATATAAATATCTATTCTGTTGACGATTCGCTGGATAAAAAACTTCAATCGTTCCCCCGCAAACCGCGTCAGGCCTGATTTCAGGTAGATTGACAATGTTTTCAGCAGTGGCATGATGCGCACGAAATCTGAACTCCATCACGGTTTATATCCATGACCATCTACACCCGGCCAGTGCAAATGCTGCTCTGTGGCCTGCTTCTGTTGACTCTGGCGATAGCGGTTTTAAATACGCTCGTCCCGCTTTGGCTCGCCCATGAAAATATGCCGACCTGGCAGGTTGGAATGGTGGGATCGTCCTATTTTACCGGTAATCTGGTGGGAACGTTGCTCGCCGGATGGGTAATTAAGCGTCTGGGGTTTAACCGCAGCTATTACTTGGCATCGGTTATTTTTGCCGTGGGCTGCGTGGGTCTTGGTATCACTATTGGCTTCTGGAGCTGGTTCAGCTGGCGTTTTATCGCCGGCGTCGGCTGCGCGATGATTTGGGTGGTGGTTGAGAGCGCGCTGGTCTGTAGCGGCACTTCGCGGAGCCGGGGTCGACTGCTGGCGGCCTATATGATGATTTATTATGTCGGCACGGTACTGGGCCAGCTAATGGTCAGCAAACTGCCGACGGATCTGATGAGCGTTCTGCCGTGGGTGACGGCGCTGGCCCTGGCGGCCATCCTGCCGCTGCTGTTTGCTCGCGTGGCGACTCAGGCCGATGAACCGCATGAACCGGCGCGTATCTGGCCAATGCTACGGCTGCGTCAGGCCCGCCATGGGGTCAACGGCTGCATTATTTCCGGCATCGTTCTCGGTTCGCTGTATGGCCTGATGCCGCTATGGCTTAACCACCAGGGCGTTAGCGATTCCGGCATTGGCTTCTGGATGGCGGTAATGGTGAGCGCGGGTATCGTTGGGCAGTGGCCGATTGGCCGTCTCGCCGATCGCTACGGGCGTCTGCTGGTCCTGCGCGTTCAGGTATTTGTGGTGATCCTCGGCTGTCTGGCAATGTTAAGCCAGGCCGCAATGGCGCCGGCGCTGTTCGTGCTGGGGGCATCCGGCTTTACGCTCTATCCGGTGGCTATGGCCTGGGCCTGTGAAAAAGTGGAGCGTCATCAGCTGGTGGCGATGAACCAGGCGCTCTTAATGAGCTATACCGTGGGTAGTCTGCTTGGGCCGACCCTTACCGCGATGCTGATGCAGAATTTGTCTGATAATCTGCTGTTTATCATGATCGCCAGCGTGTCATTCATCTATCTGCTGACGCTGCTGCGCAAAGCGGGCCACCATCCTACGCCGGTGGCGCACGCCTGATTTATGCAGAACATAGCCAGGGCACGCCCTGGCTATGGTTTAATGCGAAGCAAGAAGCGCGGCAAACTCGGTCTGGCTTTGCACCGCGCTGAATCGCTGAAGTCTCTCCCCCTCATCCAGCCAGCAGACTAACCGCTGGATCGTCTGAATATGCTGTTCGCTATCTGCCGCCGCCAGTATGACTATCAGCCGAATTCCGGGATGATCGGGAAAATCAACGGCTTCGCTACAGCAAAGCAGCGAAAGCGCGCTGTTTTTGCTCAGCACGCCCGCTTCCGGACGCGCATGCGGTAGCGCAAATCCCGGGCTCAGTATATACCAGGGGCCATCCTGCTCTGTGGCGTGGATAATCGCACCGGCATACCCGGCGGTAATTTTCCCCTGTTGCTCTAGCGGACGGCAGGCGAGCTGAACAGCGCTGCGCCAGTTCAGGCAGTGGCTGGTGAACTGACAGGCGGAAAACAGCGTCTCTTCCATACACGTTCCTTTTATGCGCGAGCCGACCGCCATCTGACCGGCTCGCCTGGTGGTTAGCATAGAGCATTAAACAGCGCTTCTCCCGAAATGCCGTATTTCGTTTTTAGCTGTCTGCTGTTACCCGATTCGGTAAAGGTATCCTGCGTTCCCAGCCGCGTAAGGCGCGCCGGATGCGCCTTTTGCGCCAGGGTTTCCGCGATCAGCCCGCCGAGGCCGCCGTTGACGGTATGATTTTCAAGCGTAGCGATAAGTGGGCAATCATTAACCAGCCGATAAAATTCTTGCTGATTAAAGGGCTTAAGGGTTGCGACGTGAATCAGCTTGCCCTTTTTGCCGCTGGCGACCAACTTTTCATAACCCTCGGTGGCCTGCTCCAGAACCGTCCCTTCAAAAAGAATCGCAAAATCATTGCCGCTGTCGGCGATGGCGGCGATATCGCTCACCCGCGGCACGACGCTTTTGTCGCGAACCGGCATCGGTTCGCGGGCAACGCGGATATAAACGGGCCCCTTTATTTTTGCCGCCTGCTCGAAGGCCTCGGCGATTTCTTCCGCATCTGCTGGCGTCAGGACGGTTAACCCCGGAAGGACGCGGGTCAGCGCTAAATCCTCCAGCGCATGATGCGAAGCGCCGTCAGGTCCATCATCCATACCGGGATGGCTACCGACGAGTTTAATATTGGCTTTGGCGTAGCAGGCCTGCCGCAGCTGGGTCCAGGCGGTGCCGGTGACGAACATGGCAAAGTTAACATAGAAGGGCATAAAGCCTTCCAGCGCCTGGCCGACCGCGAAACTCATGGCGGAGCCTTCGGCAATGCCCATTTCGAAGAAGGCCTCAGGATAGATGGCCTGAAACTGGTCAGTACGGGTTGAGCTGGCTAAATCACTGTCGATAACAACGACGGGATAGCCTTTTTCTTTTAGCGCAATCAGGGCATTACCGATCTCATCACGGGGTGCTTTCATCACTGTAACTCCTCCATTGCCTGCTGAAATTGTTCTTTGCTCGGGGTTTTTGAGTGCCAGTCGCCGTTGTTTTCCATATAGCTGACGCCGGAACCTTTCGTCGTGTGCGCCACAATGGCGACCGGCTTGCCTTTCAGATGGCGGGATAGCATCAGGGTATCGGCAACCTGATGCATATCATTGCCATCGTGCAGCTCCAGTACATGCCAGCCAAAGCTGCGGATTTTGTCCGCCAGCGGCTCGAGATTAACGACTTCATTAACGGGGTCGTGGGAAGAGAAGCCGTTGTAATCGAAGATGGCGACCAGATTATCCATTTTCATGTGACCAGCCTGCTGTAAGGTTTCCCAGATTTGGCCTTCATGCATTTCGCCATCGCCAACGATGGCAAAGACCCGGTGCGGATCGTTGCGCCGCTTTTTGGCGGCCGCTATACCAAAAGCAATCGACAGCCCCTGACCCAGCAGACCGGTTGTGGCATCGACCTCCGGTAGTGATTTAATGCTTGGGTGTCCCTGCAGGCGCGAGTTGATCTGCCGGAACGTATGGAACTCGCTGCGATCGATCTTTCCTTTTTGATAGAGCATGGCGTACTGCGCGGCGACGGCGTGGCCTTTACTCATCACCACGCGCGAGCGCGGGGAGGCTTGCAGATCGACTTCCTGATAATAGAGCCAGGTAAGAATGTCGATTATCGACAATGCCCCGCCCGGATGGCCAATCCCGGATTCGTAAATCATGGTGACTATCTCGCGGCGAGCGGCAAGCGCATGGGATTTCAGTTCATCAATGTTCATGTTCTTTCCTTCTTAGGGCAGCATTTTACCGATGTAGTACACGACCAGACCCAGGGCAACGAAGTCAGTTTCCGGGAAGCTGGTGCCTGAAAGACCGACGGACTCCATAATCGGGTAAATCAGCGCAGGGCCAATACCGATCAGGATCCCGGTGATGAAGCTTCCGGCAATCGCGCCTTTCCAGCCGCCGGAGGCATTACCAAATACCGCAGCGGTGGCGCCGATGAAGAAGTAGGGAATAGCTACCGGGATAATGACGGTTTGTCCGAGGATCGCCAGCAAACCCATCACCACCAGCCCGCCGACAAAAGACGAGATAAATCCGAGAACCGTGGCGGTTGGAGCGTAGGGAAAGACGACCGGGCAGTCGAGCGCGGGTTTGGCATTAGGAATAAACTTCTCCGAGATGCCGAGAAAGGCCGGAACAATTTCTGACAGCAGCAGGCGCACGCCGGTAATGATGATGTACAGAGAAGCGGTAAAGGTCAGCGACTGAAAGAGCGGGTAAACCAGCCAGTGCATGCCGCCGGCCGCTGCGGTGACCGCAGCTTTTCCGGCCGCGAGCGCGGCGATGTAATAGAAAATACTCACCGAGATCGATACTGAAACAATGTAATCTTTGAAGATCCCCAGCCAACCGGGGAGATTCAGCTTTTCGGTAGATTGTTTAGGATCGCCGACTTTAGAACCGATCCAGCCGGAGGCGGCATAGGCCAGCGTGACGTAGTGCCCCATGGCGATCTCATCGTTACCGGTAATTTTTCGCATCCACGGTTGCGCAATAGCCGGATAGAGGCAGGCGGCGAGCCCCAGCAGCACCGAGCCGACAATAATGGTCGTCATGTCGCTGTAGCCCAGCGCCTTTAGCGTCACGGTAAGCAGCGCGGAGAGATACAGGTTATGTTGCCCGGTAAGAAAGATGTATTTAAACGGCGTCACGCGGGCAAAGAACAGGTTCCAGGCAAAACCAATCACCATAATCAGCGAAACGCACATGGCGAATTTGGTTTGCGCCAGTCCGGTTAGCGCTTCAGCCAGCGGCATTACGCCCTTCAGGCCAAAACCATCGCTGAATAAGGTCTGAAAGTTACCCAGGGAAGTCACCGCCAGACCAGCGCCGCCGGCGAATACCAGAAAGCCGACGATGGTTTTAAAAGTACCGGAAAGCACTTTTTCAATCGGCTTGCGTTGGATTAACAGGCCGATTAATGCAATAAAGCCAACTAAAAGTGGGGTTACGCCCAGAATGTCGAATACAATAAATCTGAGGAAATCCATATTGCCTCCGGGAGAGGTTAGTTGCTTTGAACGATGTCGGTGAGCGCAGATTCCATCTCTTCACTGTTCATCAGGTCGGTGATGCCGACAGCTCTGAATCCGGCGGCTTCGACTTCATCGGTGAGATCGCGCATAGTGATGACAAAATCAATATCTCGCCAGGTGCGTAAGCCTGAGAGGACGTCGTGTTCCAGCTCGATATCCCAGCCGTGTTTGTCGATGATTTTTTGTGCTTTTATTTTGAGCATTAAGGAGCTGCCCATACCGGTACGACAGACTATGAGACCTTTCATTCGATGTTCTCCTGTTTGTAAAAATAATTATTTTTATTTGTTTGTGTGAGATAATAATTATTATCTTTGCGGCGGGACGAAAGATGTGACTGTGTTTGCATTTTGAGCAAATAAGGCAAAACATGAGCCAGATAGGCAATAACTTGTTGATAAGCATAAGAAATGGAGCTTCAGGGCTAAGCCCGATACTGGAGAAAGTTGGCCGTTTTATTACGGAAAATCCTGACTTTGTGATGCGTCACACGATTTCAGAACTGGCCGACTCCATTGATACCAGTGAAGGGAGTATCACCCGTTTTTGTCGGGCATTCGGATTTAAAGGTTTCTCGGATTTCAGAACCGCGCTGGCGATGGAGCAGGGCGCCGCGCGCTCGGAAGACAACGGTATCAACGAGAACGAAGAGATTGCGCCGGTGCTGGCGAGCATTCGCGACAGTAATGCTATCGTGGATAACCAGGAGCTGAAAGCCGCAGCTGACTGGCTTAACGCCCTGAACAGCATTGCTATCTATGCCGTGGGCACGGCAGTGCCGGTCGCGTTATTCCTGCAAATGAATTTAATCAATATGGGTAAGGCGGCCAGCTTTGTCGATCGCTCTTATCCGGCGGCGATGCCGTTGCTGGCTGATAACCAAAAAACCGGCATTATCGTCGTGCATACTGAACAGGCCTCGGCGGATATGATGCAGTCCCTGTCCCTGGCAAAGCAGCAGGGCGTGAAAATATTGTCGCTGACGCGGGGGACGTTCGCGCCGTTAGCCCGCTTATCTGACTGGAATCTTCAGGCGGCGGTGGCTTTACAGGGGGAGGGGGAGTCAGGATTTGCGGAAATTGCCGGCGCCATGATGGTGGCCGACCGGATCCTCAGCGCGCTGGAAGAGCAGGATGAACGCTATGCGGAATACCGTAAAGCGCATCAGAAGCGCATTTTCTCTATTGAAAGCGTGGCAAATAAGCTGTCGGAATACTTTATGTCCTGATGCTTATCATAGTTTGGCAAAAACCCGGTAGCGCTTGCGCTACCGGGTGGGGAAATTTAGTACATCACTTTATGTCCGTACTGTTCCAGAATTCCCTTCACGCGTTCCATGGTCTCTTTTTTAGGCGGATGGACGCCATCCAGCTTGTACTCTTCGCCCATGGCCACCCATTTATGTTTGCCCAGCTCATGATACGGCAGCAGTTCAATTTTCTCGACGTTGCCCATATCGCGGGTAAACTCGCCCAGGCGATGCGCGGAATCATCATCGTCGGACCAGCCAGGGACCACCACGTAGCGGATCCAGACTTTGATGTTTTTATTTGACAGATAGCGGGCAAACTCCAGCGTCCGATGGTTAGAGACGCCAACCAGGTTCTGGTGAATTTCATCATTCATTTGCTTGAGATCGAGCATCACCAGATCGGTCACTTCAAGCAGTTCATCGATAACCGGATCGTAACGGCGCACAAAGCCGTTAGTGTCGAGACAGGTATGAATACCTTCTTTCTTACAGGCGCGGAACCAGTCGCGAACAAATTCGGCCTGCAGAATGGCTTCGCCACCGGATGCCGTTACGCCGCCGCCGGAAGCGTTCATAAAGTGGCGATAGGTCACCACCTCTTTCATCAGCTCTTCAACGGTAATCTCTTTACCGCCGTGGGTATCCCAGGTATCGCGGTTGTGGCAATAGAGGCAGCGCATCAGGCAGCCCTGGAAGAAAGTGATAAAGCGGATCCCCGGGCCATCGACGGTGCCACAGGATTCAAAGGAGTGAATGCGACCAATTGTTGACATTGCGGTGATATCTCCAGATTCGGCCCGTCCGGGGCCTGTGCATGCACAGCTCAAACCGGCTGTGTTAAGTCTGTTTTGGCTGTTATCCATAAAGTATAGACAGCGGACAAAAGAGACTGGGACAGGAAGGTATTGCTAAAAAGGCCCCACTTGCGTGGAGCCTTTATTGTACGCTTTTTACAGTTCGATTTCAGTCAATACCATTACATGGTCTGAGTGAAGGTACGAGTAATAACGTCCTGCTGCTGTTCTTTAGTCAGGGAGTTAAAACGTACTGCATAACCGGATACGCGGATGGTCAGCTGCGGATATTTTTCCGGGTTTTCCATCGCGTCGAGCAGCATTTCGCGGTTCATGACGTTGACGTTCAGGTGCTGACCGCCTTCGATGGACGCTTCGTGGTGGAAGTAACCATCCATCAGGCCTGCGAGGTTAGTTTTACGAACTTCGTCGTCTTTACCCAGTGCGTTCGGAACGATAGAGAAGGTATAAGAGATACCATCTTTCGCGTAAGCAAACGGCAGTTTAGCAACGGAGGTCAGAGAGGCAACTGCACCTTTCTGGTCACGGCCGTGCATCGGGTTAGCACCTGGTCCGAACGGAGCGCCAGCGCGACGACCGTCTGGGGTGTTACCAGTTTTCTTACCATACACAACGTTAGAGGTGATGGTCAGAACGGACTGAGTCGGGATAGCGTTACGGTAGGTGTGCAGTTTCTGAATTTTCTTCATGAAACGTTCAACCAGGTCAACGGCCATATCATCGACGCGAGAGTCGTTGTTACCAAACTGCGGGTATTCGCCTTCGATTTCGAAGTCGACAGCCAGACCGTTTTCATCACGAATCGGTTTAACTTTCGCATATTTGATTGCAGACAGGGAGTCAGCAGCAACGGACAGACCTGCGATACCACATGCCATAGTGCGGATAACATCACGGTCGTGCAGCGCCATCAGGGAGGCTTCGTAGCTGTACTTGTCGTGCATGTAGTGGATGATGTTCAGCGCAGTGACGTACTGTTTAGCCAGCCAGTCCATGAAGTGATCCATGCGGTCCATCACTTCATCGAAGTTCAGAACGTCGCCTTTGATCGGTTCAGATTTAGGACCAACCTGCATTTTCAGTTTTTCATCAACGCCGCCGTTGATTGCGTACAGCATGGTTTTCGCGAGGTTAGCGCGAGCACCGAAGAACTGCATTTGCTTACCAACAACCATCGGGCTTACGCAGCAAGCGATAGCGTAGTCATCGTTGTTGAAGTCTGGGCGCATCAGGTCATCGTTCTCATACTGCAGAGAAGAGGTATCGATGGACACTTTTGCAGCGAATTTTTTGAAGCTCAGCGGCAGTTTTTCAGACCACAGAATGGTGATGTTCGGCTCCGGAGACGGCCCCATGGTGTACAGGGTGTTCAGGAAACGGAAGCTGTTTTTGGTTACCAGAGTACGGCCGTCAACGCCCATACCGCCGATGGATTCAGTTGCCCAAATCGGGTCACCGGAGAACAGTTCATCATATTCTGGAGTACGCAGGAAACGAACCATACGCAGTTTCATGACCAGGTGGTCAATCATTTCCTGAGCGTCTTGCTCGGTGATTTTACCGGCTTTCAGGTCACGTTCGATGAAGATGTCCAGGAAGCTGGAGGTACGACCGAAGGACATTGCCGCGCCGTTCTGAGATTTAACGGCAGCCAGGTAACCAAAGTAGGTCCACTGGATAGCTTCCTGAGCGGTGGTAGCAGGACCAGAGATATCGCAGCCATATTTAGCCGCCATTTCTTTGATCTGACCCAGCGCACGGTGCTGCTCAGAGATTTCTTCACGCAGACGGATGGTTGCTTCCAGATCTTCACCGCTTTCCAGTTTGTCTTGCAGAGAGACGAACTGAGCGTATTTGTCTTTCATCAGGAAGTCGATACCGTACAGCGCAACGCGACGGTAGTCACCGATGATACGACCACGACCATAGGCATCCGGCAGACCGGTCAGAACGCCAGATTTACGGCAGTTCAGGATGTCTTTGGTGTAAACGTCAAACACGCCCTGGTTGTGGGTTTTACGGTATTCAGTGAAGATTTTCTTCAGCATTGGGTCCAGCTCGCGATTGTACGCTTTGCAGGAGCCTTCTACCATTTTGATACCACCGAACGGGATAATCGCACGTTTCAGCGGCGCTTCAGTCTGCAGACCAACGATTTTCTCGAGACCTTTCTCGATGTAGCCAGCGTCATGAGAGGTGATGGTGGACGCAAGGGAAGTATCAAAATCAACAGGCGCGTGAGTGCGGTTTTCCTGTTTAACGCCTTCCATTACGGTGTCCCACAGCTTGGTGGTCGCTTCAGTTGCGCCAGCCAGGAAGGACTCGTCACCTTCGTACGGGGTATAGTTTTTCTGGATGAAGTCGCGGACGTTGACTTCGTTCTGCCAGTCACCTTTCGCAAAACCTTCCCAGGCTGTGGCTAACTTTTCATTAAGCTCGGACATGTAACACCTACCTTCTTAAGTGGATTTTTTATTTACTGCCTGAAACAACCCTTAGTGATGGTTGTCGCCACGCAGGTAAATGACCCAGTATGTCAACCCAACCAGCAGACCACCGCCGATGATGTTCCCGATTGTTACCGGAATCAGGTTATCAGTGATGAAGTTCATGACGGTCAGGTGAGAGAAACTTTCCGGAGTTGAACCAACTGCGGTCCAGAATTCCGGGCTCGCAAAGTCGCGAATGACGATACCCAGCGGGATCATAAACATGTTCGCGATACTGTGCTCAAACCCGCTGGCAACAAACATTGCCACCGGTAAAACCATAATCATGGCTTTATCCATCAGGCTACGGCCGGAGTAGCTCATCCATACCGCAAGGCAGACCATCAGGTTTGCCAGGATACCCAGGCACACAGCTTCAATAAAAGTATGGTGCATTTTGTGGTCGGCGGTTTGCAGAACGTTAAGTCCCCATTGACCGTTGGCAGTCATATATTCGCCTGAAAGCCACATCAGCAATACAAAGAGTAAGCAACCAACCAGGTTACCAACATAGACGTTTAGCCAGTTTTTAGCCAGCTGACCCCATGTTATTCTTCCGCTGGCTTTCGCCACAACGATAAGAACGGTTGAAGTAAACAGGTCGGCACCGCATATAACGCAGAGAATCAAACCCAGTGAGAAGCAAATGCCTCCAATCAGTTTGGCAACCCCGAATGGCATCCCGGCCGTGCCGGTTGTCGCGGTAATATAGAAAACAAAAGCGATAGAGATGAAGACACCTGCGGTGATAGCCAGATAAAACGTCTTTATCGGATGTTTTGTCGCTTTATAGACACCTGCTTCTTCGGCGACTTTCGCCATGGCAGCAGGGAGTAAAAGATCAAAAGGGTTGTCAGCTTTCACACTAACTCTCTCTTTATGTAAGTTGGCGGTGAGATACTAACAAAGCATTATAGAAGGGAATTTGATGTAGATCATATCCTACCGGAACTATAGGCCCTTTTAGTGTGTGGAATTGATGTTTTTTATATCTAATTATTTGATTTTTAACGAAAAAATAAATTTTAAATTTTACAAATAATGTTGATTATTTTCATTTTACCCCCGTTTTTCGGTTAATTAAAATGGGGTATTTTTATTAAATATTAACAATATTTGCGGCACCATTTTATTATTTCTCACCACTAATTAACTTTATGGCTACAACCTGGTTGCGGGTTGTGGAAAACATAAAAAAAGGGGGCCTATTTGCCCCCTCATCATACGGTGATTCAGGCAGTAAAGTGAGCTTATTTACCCCAGAATACAGCTTTTGCGCGCTGTAGCTTTTCGTAGGCTTTCAGTAGCGACTGGTGAGCCGGGAAAGCGAGCAGATCGCTGTCTACTGCCTGCAGCCCATAGAACGGTGCTTCTCCGCTAAGCGCGGCGCTGGCGGCTTCAACGGCATCGGCGCCGTACATGCGTACGAAAGCGTTGAGATACTGCAGTGGCTGACGCTCCTCTTCCTGGCTCAGCAGCAGCAGAGTTTGCAGGCAGCGGTAGTAATTAGCGCGTTCGGCGCTAAAGATTGAGGCATTAAATTCCATGGTCCACTCGGTCCAGATCAAGGCCTGCTCGAGATCGCCGCCCGCCAGCGCCAGCATTGCTTTTAGCTCGCCAATGCGCAGCGTATACCAGCCGTTGTCTTTACCGGTCGCCAGACCGAGCAGTTCGCGCACACGGGTGAAATCATCAAGGCCTTCATCATCCATTTGCTCGATAAGCGCCAGATAATCTTCTTTTTCCCATTCGCTTTCCGGCAGAGAAAGAATCGTTTCCCGCAGAGGTGCGCCCATGCTGTTATTCGCCAGCCAGAGGTCTTCCGCCGGATAGATATCAGACATGCCCGGAACAATTATCCGGCAGGCGTAGACGCTAAGGTGTTCGTAATCGGCGATGTAAACTTCTTTATCTTCTTGTTTAAAGATAGCCATCAGGGTGGCGAACTCTTCCTCCGTGGTGCCGGAGAAGCTCCAGTCCACGAACGGGTAGTCGGCATCCTGCTTAAACATATCCCAGGAGATCAGGCCGCTGGAATCGATAAAGTGCGTTTCAAGATTCGCATGTTCGGCGACTTCTTCATCATCAAAGGTTGGCGGCGTGAAGACGTCGAGATCTTTCAGGCTGCGGCCCTGCAGCAGTTCGGTAACGGTACGTTCCAGCGCCACGCCGAAATCAGGATGCGCGCCAAACGAGGCGAAACAGGTGCCGTTTGCGGGGTTAAACAGCACAACGCAGATAACCGGATATTTGCCGCCGAGCGAACCGTCATAAGCGAAAATCGGGAAACCTTCGGCCTCCAGCTTGTTGATGGATTCAACCACGCCCGGATAGCGCGCCATCACCTCCGCCGGGATCTCCGGGAGGCTGATACTTTCAGCGATAATGCGGTTTTTAATATGGCGTTCGAACACTTCCGAGAGGCCCTGAACGCGGGCTTCGTTGCGGGTGTTGCCCGCGGACATTCCGTTAGAAACGTAGAGGTTGCCGATGATATTCATCGGAATATAGACCGTTTCGCCATCTGACTGACGGGTGAACGGCAAACCGCAGACGCCGCGATCGTCATTACCAGACTGCAGATCGACCAGCATGCTGGCGGTTAACTGATCGTCAGGATCGTAGAATGCGCGCAGGCGGGCATCCAGCAGGCCTTCCGGTACTTCGTCATCGTCGGTTAAAGGGAACCATTTTTCATTCGGATAGTGAACGAAAGGCGCGTTGGCGATGGTCTCGCCCAGCCAGAAGTCGGCAAAAAAATAGTTAGTCGAGAGACGCTCAAAGTACTCTCCAAGGGCCGAGGCCAGCGCGGCTTTTTTGGTGGCGCCTTTGCCGTTGGTGAAGCACAGGGCGCACTCTTTATCGCGGATATGCACTGACCAGACGTGCGGTACCGGGTTGAGCCATGAGGCCTCTTCAATATCAAATCCGAGGTCGTGCAACTTCTGCTGGAAGCGAGCGATGGAATCTTCCAGGGCGGCATCTTTGCCGGGAATAAACGTTTGAGTCATGGCAGTCACTTTTATCGTACGTAAAGCGCGCAATGATACGGGTTTTATATGACAGGTGCTATCTCCATCGTCTGGCTATGCTTATGTCACTCAATAACTGTTCAGGCGTTAACCATGAAGACATTTGACTGGCATCGTATGGCACTGGATAAAGTGCCCGTGGAGTTTCTGGCCGAGGTGGCACTGCGTAGCCTCTATACCTTCGTCCTGGTATTTATTTTTCTTAAGATAACCGGGCGGCGTGGCGTTCGCCAGATGTCTCTTTTCGAAGTCCTCATCATTTTGACCCTCGGTTCGGCGGCAGGTGACGTCGCGTTTTATGATGATGTTCCCATGCTGCCGGTACTGGCGGTATTTATTACCCTGGCTCTGCTGTATCGATTGATTATGTGGCTGATGGGGCATAGCGAAAAACTGGAGGACTTGCTGGAAGGTAAGCCGATTATTGTTGTGGAGAACGGCGAACTGGCCTGGGAGAAACTGCAGGCGGAAAATATGACCGAATTCGAGTTTTTTATGGAACTGAGAATCAGCGGGGTTGAGCAACTGGGTCAGGTACGGCTGGCCATTCTGGAAACCAACGGCCAGATCAGCCTTTATTACTATGAGGATGAAGATGTTAAAGCCGGGCTTTCCATTCTGCCTTCCCGTTTTACCGATCGTTTTATCACCATACCTCACGATGATGAGTACGCCTGCGTTCGCTGTAGCGCAATCCTTACGCTACGAGCTGGGGATAAACAATTATGCCCTCGCTGCGCAAATGCAGAATGGTCGAAGGTCAGTCGGGCAAAAAGAGTCACCTGACAGCAATTATGTCGGTTTTATGACGTCAAGCTGGCAGATTCTTTTGTGTGACCGAGTCCGCATTTCCCCCAGGCTCAGTTTTAGCCATTGCGGTGCGTGTCACTGAATGATAAAACCGATAGCCACAGGAATAACTTATGCCCGCGACGGTTCGCGGGTAAATAACATAGCAAGTGGTGAGGGGAAATGGCTCAGGTCTATAACTTCAGTTCAGGCCCGGCAATGCTGCCGGCGGATGTACTCAAACTGGCGCAAAAGGAGCTTTGCGACTGGAACGGTTTGGGGACGTCGGTGATGGAAATCAGCCACCGTGGTAAAGAGTTCATCAAGGTGGCTGAAGAGGCGGAACAGGATTTTCGCTCCCTGCTCAATATTCCTTCCAATTACAAAGTCTTATTTTGTCACGGCGGCGGTCGCGGACAGTTTGCTGGTATCCCGCTGAACCTGCTGGGTGATAAAACCGTTGCCGACTACGTTGATGCCGGCTACTGGGCAGCCAGCGCGGTTAAAGAAGCGCATAAATACTGCAAACCGAACGTGATTGACGCCAAAATCACCGTTGACGGCCAGCGCGCGGTTAAACCGATGAGCGAATGGCAGCTGACTCCGGGCGCGGCCTATCTGCACTACTGCCCGAACGAAACTATCGATGGTATTGCCATTGAAGAAACGCCTGATTTTGGCGACGATGTCATCGTGACGGCGGATTTCTCCTCGACTATTTTGTCTCGTGAAATTGACGTAAGCCGTTATGGCGTAATCTACGCAGGCGCGCAGAAAAACATCGGTCCTGCAGGTCTGACGCTGATTATTGTGCGCGAAGATCTGCTGGGTAAAGCCAGCATAGCCTGCCCGTCGATTCTTGATTACTCCATCCTGTCTGCCAATGACTCTATGTTTAACACGCCGCCGACGTTTGCCTGGTACCTCTCCGGCCTGGTGTTTAAGTGGCTGAAAGAGCAGGGCGGCGTTGCCGCTATGGATAAAATCAACCAGCAGAAAGCCGACCTGTTGTATAGCACCATCGATAACAGTGGTTTCTATCGCAACGATGTCGCTGCGGCGAACCGTTCGCGCATGAACGTGCCGTTCCAGTTGGCCGATAGCGCGCTTGATAAACTGTTCCTCGAAGAGTCGTTTGCCGCTGGTCTGCATGCGCTGAAGGGCCACCGCGTAGTGGGCGGCATGCGCGCTTCCATCTATAACGCCATGCCGCTGGCGGGCGTGAAGGCGCTGACCGACTTTATGCAGGACTTCGAACGCCGTCACGGCTAATCGCTGTCGTGTTTTTCATCCCCGCAGCTCGTCTGCGGGGTAATTATTCTGTTTGTTTGAGAGTTGAGTTTAATGGAATCCCTGACGTTACAACCCATCGCACGCGTAGATGGCACAATTAACCTGCCCGGGTCCAAGAGTGTTTCTAACCGTGCTTTGCTACTGGCGGCATTGGCCCGCGGCACGACGGTGCTGACCAATCTGCTGGATAGCGACGATGTACGCCACATGCTGAATGCCCTGAGCGCGCTGGGAGTTCATTACACCCTGTCTTCCGACCGTACCCGCTGCGAAGTCACCGGTAACGCCGGCCCACTGCACGCGGCTGAAGCATTAGAACTGTTCCTCGGTAATGCCGGAACGGCCATGCGTCCGCTGGCGGCGGCGTTATGTCTGGGGAGTAACGATATTGTGCTGACCGGTGAGCCGCGAATGAAAGAGCGGCCGATTGGTCACCTGGTTGACGCGCTGCGTCAGGGCGGGGCGCAGATTGATTATCTGGAGCAGGAGAATTACCCGCCGCTGCGCCTGCGCGGTGGTTTCAGCGGTGGACAGGTTGAAGTGGACGGCAGCGTTTCCAGCCAGTTTCTGACCGCGCTCCTGATGACCGCCCCGCTGGCGCCTCAGGATACCGTCATTGCGATTAAAGGCGATCTGGTATCCAAACCTTATATTGATATTACGCTGCACCTGATGAAAACCTTTGGCGTTGAGGTTGAAAATCAGTCTTATCAGCGATTTATCGTGCGCGGCAATCAACACTATCGCTCGCCGGGCGATTATCTGGTTGAAGGCGACGCCTCCTCGGCATCCTACTTCCTCGCCGCCGGAGCCATTAAAGGCGGGACGGTAAAAGTCACCGGTATTGGCCGCGATAGCGTGCAGGGCGACATTCGGTTTGCCGATGTGCTGGAAAAAATGGGCGCAACCATTACCTGGGGCGATGATTATATCGCCTGCACGCGCGGCGAACTGAACGCCATCGATATGGATATGAATCATATCCCGGATGCCGCGATGACTATCGCCACGGCCGCCCTGTTCGCCAAAGGCACCACGACTCTGCGCAATATTTATAACTGGCGCGTCAAGGAGACTGACCGCCTGTTTGCTATGGCCACTGAGCTGCGTAAAGTGGGAGCTGAAGTTGAAGAAGGGGAGGATTTCATCCGCATCACTCCGCCTGCGAAGCTCCAGTTCGCTGAAATCGGCACCTATAACGACCATCGTATGGCAATGTGTTTCTCGCTGGTGGCGCTTTCCGATACGCCGGTCACCATCCTTGATCCGAAGTGTACGGCAAAAACTTTCCCGGACTACTTCGAACAGCTGGCGCGAATCAGTACGCTGGCCTGATTCACGCGAATTTAAGGTGAAAACGCCGACCCTCGGGTCGGCGTTTTTTTATGTCTGCTTGTCGGGCGGAAAACTAAATGCTAGCCTTGGTTGCTTGTAAATACAGGATTTATAAGCATTTAATATGCTAATCAATGGATGATTGATATGAGAAATACAAAAGTAATGCTGGCTTTAGCGGTTTCCGCCACGTTGTTGGCAGGTTGTAAAAATATGCAGGGGGTGGACACCAATGCCCTCGTAAGTTCAGGGATGACGGCCTACAAAGCGGCAACGCTTTCTGACTCTGAAGTCAAAGCGCTTTCCGACGATGCCTGTAAGCAAATGGATAGCGAAAATAAAAAGGCCGGCGCTTCAAGTAAGTACACCAAGCGTCTGAATAAAATTGCCAAAGCGTTAGGTAATAATATCAACGGCACCCCGGTAAACTATAAGGTTTACATGACATCAGACGTCAACGCCTGGGCAATGGCCAACGGCTGCGTCCGCGTCTATAGCGGCCTGATGGACATGATGACCGATAATGAAGTTGAAGCGGTTCTGGGCCATGAGCTGGGCCACGTAGCGCTGGGACATTCGCGCAAAGCGATGCAAACCGCCTATGCGACCATTGCCGCGCGTGATGCAATTTCAGCCACCAGCGGAGCGGCTGCAAGCTTGTCTAAATCTCAGCTGGGCGATATCGCAGAGGGAATGATTAACTCCGCTTTCTCCCGCTCTCAGGAGTCCGATGCTGATGATTTCTCCTACGATCTGCTGAAAAAGCGCAACATCAGCACTCAGGGGCTGGTGGGCAGCTTCGACAAACTGGCCAGCCTTGACGCCGGCCACAGCAAATCTCTGTTCGATTCACACCCGCCTTCAGCTGAACGTGCGCAGCATATCCGCGACCGTATTGCTGAAGATAAAAAGTAAAACTGCCTCATCTTCCGGGCTGATGCTCTATCAGCCCGCTATAATTGCACAATTCTTCCGCATTAGATTTCCAGTTATCCGTAATTTACAACCAATGCTCACTTTCCGTCGAAGAGATGCGTATAATGCGCGGCGTTTATATATTTATGCGCCTTGCTAAAGGAGAAAAAGATGACGGCAACAGTTCCGGTAATCACCATTGATGGGCCTGGCGGTGCGGGCAAAGGCACGTTATGCAAGGCAATGGCAGAAACGCTGGGCTGGCATCTGCTGGATTCTGGGGCGATTTATCGCGTTCTTGCTCTCGCTGCTCTGCATCACCATGTTGATGTTGAATCCGAAGAGGCGCTGGTGCCGCTGGCCGCGCATCTTGATGTCCGTTTTGTCTCCACTGACGGTAGCCTGGAAGTCATTCTGGAGGGGGAGGACGTTAGCGCGGAAATCCGCACTCAGGATGTGGCCAATACGGCCTCTAAAGTCGCCGCTTTTCCGCGCGTGCGCGAGGCATTGCTGCGCCGTCAACGAGCCTTCCGTGAGCTGCCCGGTTTGATCGCTGACGGACGCGATATGGGAACCGTGGTATTCCCCGATGCGCCGGTGAAAATTTTCCTTGACGCTTCCGCGGAAGAACGTGCGCATCGCCGCATGCTTCAGTTGCAGGAGAAGGGCTTTAGTGTTAACTTTGATCGCCTTTTATCCGAGATAAAAGAGCGCGACGACCGCGATCGCAATCGTACAGTGGCGCCGCTTATCCCGGCTGCCGATGCCTTAGTTCTTGATTCCACAGAACTAAACATTGAGCAAGTGATTGAAAAAGCGCTACAATATGCGCGCGAAAAACTGGCTTCCGCTTAATCTTATCGTCGATAAAGCACAATAGCCTGCGAATTATAGCAGTACCCCGCAGCAACGGACTGTTAGCGGGTATGTTAAACAACCCCATCCGGCATGGAGCCTGGTGGACGTTAAATATGAAACCTGAAGATTAAACATGACTGAATCTTTTGCTCAACTATTTGAAGAATCCTTAAAAACAATCGAAACCCGTCCGGGTTCCATCGTTCGTGGTGTTGTTGTTGCTATCGACAAAGACGTAGTACTGGTTGACGCCGGTCTGAAATCTGAGTCTGCCATTCCGGCAGAGCAGTTCAAAAACGCCCAGGGCGAGCTGGAAATCCAGGTTGGTGACGAAGTTGACGTTGCTCTGGATGCAGTAGAAGACGGCTTCGGTGAAACCCTGCTGTCCCGTGAGAAAGCTAAACGTCACGAAGCTTGGATCACGCTGGAAAAAGCTTACGAAGACGCTGAAACTGTAGTCGGTATTATCAACGGCAAAGTTAAAGGTGGCTTCACTGTTGAGCTGAATGGTATTCGTGCGTTCCTGCCGGGCTCCCTGGTAGACGTTCGTCCGGTGCGCGACACGCTGCACCTGGAAGGCAAAGAGCTTGAATTCAAAGTCATCAAGCTGGACCAGAAACGTAACAACGTCGTTGTTTCTCGTCGTGCCGTTATCGAATCCGAAAACAGCGCAGAGCGCGATCAGCTGCTGGAAAACCTGCAGGAAGGCATGGAAGTTAAAGGTATCGTTAAGAACCTCACTGACTACGGTGCATTCGTTGATCTGGGCGGCGTTGACGGCCTGCTGCACATTACCGATATGGCATGGAAACGCGTTAAGCATCCGAGCGAAATCGTAAACGTTGGCGACGAAATCACTGTTAAAGTGCTGAAGTTCGACCGCGAACGTACTCGTGTATCTCTGGGCCTGAAACAGCTGGGCGAAGATCCGTGGGTAGCTATCGCTAAACGTTATCCGGAAGGTACCAAACTGACCGGTCGCGTGACCAACCTGACTGACTACGGCTGCTTCGTTGAAATCGAAGAAGGCGTTGAAGGCCTGGTTCACGTTTCCGAAATGGATTGGACCAACAAAAACATCCACCCGTCCAAAGTTGTTAACGTTGGCGATGTAGTGGAAGTTATGGTTCTGGATATCGACGAAGAACGTCGTCGTATCTCCCTGGGCCTGAAGCAGTGCAAAAACAACCCATGGCAGCAGTTCGCGGAAACCCACAACAAGGGCGACCGTGTTGAAGGTAAAATCAAGTCTATCACTGACTTCGGTATCTTCATCGGCCTGGACGGCGGCATCGATGGCCTGGTTCACCTGTCTGACATCTCCTGGAACGTTGCAGGCGAAGAAGCAGTTCGTGAATACAAAAAAGGCGACGAAATCGCAGCAGTTGTTCTGCAGGTTGACGCAGAGCGCGAGCGTATCTCTCTGGGCGTTAAACAGCTCGCAGAAGATCCGTTCAACAACTGGGTTGCACTGAACAAGAAAGGCGCAATCGTAAACGGTAAAGTGACTGCAGTTGACGCTAAAGGCGCAACCGTAGAACTGGCTGACGGCGTTGAAGGTTACCTGCGCGCTTCTGAAGCTTCCCGTGACCGCGTTGAAGATGCCACCCTGGTTCTGAGCGTAGGCGACGACGTTGAAGCTAAATTCACCGGCGTTGATCGTAAGAACCGTGCAATCAGCCTGTCTGTTCGTGCGAAAGACGAAGCTGATGAGAAAGATGCCATCGCAACTGTTAACAAACAGGAAGATGCAAACTTCTCCAACAACGCAATGGCTGAAGCTTTCAAAGCAGCTAAAGGCGAGTAATCTTAGTCTTTCGGGTTACAACAACCTGAATTATGACGAGTTTACTTGACAGATTACAGGATTCGTCCTGTAATCAAGCACAAAGGGCGGCTACGGCCGCCCTTGTTTAAGCTGTTAGCTAATTTTGCCTTGAAGGAAACCGGAGGAATAATGACCAAGTCAGAATTGATAGAAAGACTTGCCAGCCAGCAATCTCACATTCCTGCGAAAGCAGTGGAAGATGCTGTTAAAGAAATGCTGGAGCATATGGCCTCAACGCTTGCTCAAGGCGAGCGCATTGAAATCCGCGGTTTCGGCAGCTTCTCTCTGCATTATCGAGCACCCCGCACCGGGCGTAACCCAAAAACTGGCGATAAAGTTGAACTGGAAGGTAAGTACGTTCCCCACTTTAAGCCGGGCAAAGAATTACGCGACCGCGCCAATATTTACGAAGAGTAAGTTTCGCTGAGCGGCGACAACATACTTAAACGTTAAAAAAGCACCTTTGGGTGCTTTTTTTATGCCTTTAAAGCTGTACTGGAAGTTGCCTCGCAAAACGTCAGTTCTTTTGCGTTAACAGAGAAAGTTCTCTGGATTGCGCAATCCACTTCTTTTCTGTCCTCAAAGACACTTTCTCAATTTAGCGCAACACTCCCTCTGACAGGGAGGTGCTAATGCGTTTACCACAACTTGCTGGCTGTGTGATTATCGGCATTCTGCCGCTGCTCTGGTTGCCCGATTTGCCCGAGCGTTCGGTTACCTGGGGACTGATGCTGCTGGCGCTGCTTATTGCGCAATGTCGCCGTAGAGCTGCGCAATACGCGGCATTGATAACGCTGTTTTTTGTCTGGGGAGTACTCAGCGCTCGCCAGGCCCTATGGCCGACACAGACGTTAACAAACGGGAATCGTCAGGTTGAGGTTGTGCTGACCGCAACAGATGGGCAGACAACTCATCAGGGCAGAATTGTCCGTCTGGATGGGCGACGGCTATTTCCCGCGCCAGGGGTAAGCCTCTACGGTAATTATTTGCCTGAACCGCCCTGTGCAGGGCAGGTTTGGGCCATGACGCTACGCGCGCGTCCGGTACATGGTCAGCTCAACGAAGGCGGGTTTGACAGCCAGCGCTATGCGCTATCACAGCATCGTCCGTTAACCGGACGCTTTATCAGCGCTGAAGTTCGCGAGCGAAACTGTAGTGTACGAGCGCGTTATCTGGCCTCGCTCAATCAAACCCTGGCGGAACTGCCCTGGCAATCGGTGATGCTGGGGTTAGGCATGGGGGAACGTCTGGCGATCCCTCGCGAGATAAAGATCCTGATGCAGGAAACCGGTACATCGCATCTGATGGCGATCTCAGGGTTACATATCGCGTTAGGAGCCACTCTGGGCTGGTTGCTGCTAAGGGGTTTGCAGTTCTTTCTTCCGTGCCGTTGGCTGGGCTGGCGGGCGCCGCTGCTTACTGGCCTGGCGAGTGCTATTTTTTACGCCTGGCTAACCGGAATGCAGCCGCCCGCGCTGCGCACCTGTGTTGCCCTGATCGTTGGCTGCGCGCTGCGGCTATCCGGGAAACGCTGGTCGCCATGGCAACTATGGCTCTGCTGCATTGGTGCAATACTGTTTGCCGATCCGCTGGCAGTGTTGTCAGAAAGCCTCTGGCTATCGGCGTTTGCCGTTGCGGCGCTTATCTTCTGGTATCAGCTGGCCCCGATGCCTGGCGGTAAAAGGTGCTGGCTGCTGCGCCAAAGCCTCGCGTTATGTCATCTGCAGATCGGCTTGATGTTTTTACTTGCACCTTTACAGATTGCTCTCTTCCACGGCATCAGCTTAACGTCGGTGCTGGCGAATTTGATTGCCGTGCCTCTGGTGACTTTTATCGTTGTTCCGCTGATTCTGACCGCCATGTTTTTACACCTCTGTGCTCCGCTCACCATTGAGATGGTGATATGGCAATCAGCAGACCGTATCCTGGCGGCGCTATTCGGGTTCCTGCGGCAGCTGCCGCCCGGCTGGCTCGAGCTGGATGCTCGCTGGCTTGGGATAAGCCTGCTGCCGTGGCCGGCGTTAATTCTCTGGCGTTTTCATGCGTGGCGCACGTTGCCGGCGTTTTGTTTAGCATGTCTCGGGCTATTAAGCTGGCCATTCTGGCGGAGTACGGCTACCAACGAATGGCGAGTCACCATGCTGGATGTCGGGCAGGGGCTGGCTATGGTGATTGAACGCCAGGGCGCGGCCCTTCTCTACGATACCGGACTCGCCTGGCCTGAGGGTGACAGCGGTGAGCAGATTATCATCCCCTGGCTACGCTGGCATCACTTGCATCTGGAAGGCGTCGTACTCAGCCACGAGCATCTCGATCACCGCGGGGGATTCAACTCGGTGTTAAAAGCATGGCCTCAAATATGGATACGAAGCCCTTTAGGCTGGGCGGGCCATTTAGCATGCCAGCGCGGTGAGATCTGGCAGTGGCGAGGTTTAACCTTTCGTGCGTTCTGGCCGCTGCCCGGCGCGACAAAGCAGGGGAATAATCGCTCATGCGTGGTGCGTGTTGATGACGGCAAGCACAGTATCCTGCTCACCGGGGATATCGAAACGCCAGCGGAGCAAGCGATGATTAGCCACTACTGGCAACATCTTGCGTCTACACTTATCCAGGTTCCCCATCACGGCAGTAATACGTCGTCCGGGACCGCCCTGTTGCGCAGCGTTGGCGGGGAGGCTGCGCTAGCTTCTGCTTCCCGCTATAACGCATGGCGTATGCCGTCAACCAAGGTGAAACAGCGCTATCGAAACCAGAATTATCAGTGGTTCGACACGCCGCATCAGGGGCAAATTACGGTTATTTTTTCCGCGGATGGCTGGCAAATCCATAGCTTACGGGATCAAGTTTTACCGCGATGGTATCATCAGTGGTTTGGCGGGAACGTTCAGAACGGGTAGAATATGCGGCTATTTCAACACAAGCTGGTTTATTGAATGCAGAACGATAAAGATCTTTCCACGTGGCAGACCTTCCGCCGACTCTGGCCGATTATAGCGCCGTTTAAACCCGGGCTAATCGTTGCAGCGGTAGCGTTAGTGCTTAACGCGGCTAGTGATACCTTCATGCTATCGCTTCTTAAACCGTTACTGGATGATGGTTTTGGTAAAACGGATCGCTCGGTGCTGATATGGATGCCGCTGGTGGTGATCGGATTGATGGTTCTGCGCGGCATCACCAGCTACGTTTCGAGCTACTGCATCTCGTGGGTGTCCGGCAAAGTCGTGATGACGATGCGCCGTCGTTTATTCAGCCACATGATGGGAATGCCGGTTGCATTCTTTGACAAGCAGTCCACCGGGACGCTTCTATCACGTATTACCTATGATTCGGAGCAGGTGGCCTCTTCCTCCTCCAGCGCGTTGATTACCGTCGTGCGTGAAGGCGCGTCGATTATTGGCCTGTTTGCGATGATGTTTTATTACAGCTGGCAGCTGTCATTGATTCTGATCGTTCTGGCGCCGATCGTGTCTATTGCTATTCGCGTGGTCTCGAAGCGTTTTCGTAATATCAGCAAGAATATGCAGAACACCATGGGCCAGGTGACGACCAGTGCAGAGCAGATGCTGAAAGGGCATAAAGAAGTGCTGATGTTTGGCGGTCAGGCCGTCGAAACCAAGCGCTTTGATAAAGTCAGCAACAAGATGCGTCTGCAGGGGATGAAAATGGTCTCCGCGTCCTCAATTTCTGACCCTATTATCCAGCTAATCGCCTCCCTGGCTCTGGCTTTCGTACTTTATGCGGCAAGCTTCCCGAGCGTAATGGAGACGTTAACGGCTGGTACAATTACCGTTGTCTTCTCCTCAATGATCGCGCTGATGCGTCCGCTAAAATCGCTGACTAACGTCAACGCGCAGTTCCAGCGCGGGATGGCCGCTTGTCAGACGCTTTTCGCTATTCTTGACTCCGAGCAGGAGAAAGATGAAGGCACGCGGGTTATCGAACGTGCGAAGGGCAACCTCGAATTTAAAAACGTTACCTTCAGATATCCGGGGCGTGAAGTCGCTGCGCTGCGCAATATTGACCTCAATATTCCGGAAGGGAAAACCGTGGCGCTGGTAGGACGCTCGGGGTCGGGTAAATCGACCATCGCCAGCCTGATTACGCGTTTTTATGATGTTGATGAGGGGCAGATCTTGCTGGACGGCCACGACCTGCGTGAATACACGCTGAGCTCTCTGCGCGATCAGGTTGCGCTGGTGTCGCAAAACGTCCATCTCTTTAACGACACCGTGGCGAATAATATCGCCTATGCCCGAACCGAAGAGTACAGCCGCGAGCAGATTGAAGAAGCGGCCCGCATGGCTTATGCCATGGACTTTATCAATAAAATGGACAATGGCCTGGATACGATTATCGGTGAAAACGGTGTTATGCTTTCCGGCGGCCAGCGCCAGCGCATCGCTATCGCTCGCGCCCTGCTGCGCAACAGCCCGATACTGATCCTTGATGAAGCAACTTCGGCGCTGGATACCGAATCAGAGCGCGCCATTCAGGCGGCGCTGGACGAACTGCAGAAAAACCGCACCTCGCTGGTTATTGCTCACCGTCTCTCGACGATTGAGCAGGCTGACGAAATTGTGGTAGTGGAAGATGGCCAGATCGTTGAACGCGGCAGCCATGCCGATCTGCTTGAACATAAGGGCGTTTACGCTCAGCTGCATAAGATGCAGTTCGGCGCATGATTGCGCGCATCTGGTCCGGCGAATCGCCTTTATGGCGGCTACTGCTTCCGCTCTCCTGGCTCTATGGCCTGGTGAGCGGATTAATACGGCTAAGCTATAAACTAGGATGGCGAAAAGTGTGGCGAGCGCCGGTGCCGGTAGTGGTGGTTGGCAATCTGACCGCCGGCGGCAATGGCAAAACGCCGGTTGTTGTCTGGCTGGTGGAACAGCTTCAGCAGCGCGGTATTCGCGTCGGCGTGGTGTCACGCGGCTACGGCGGAAAAGCCGCGAGCTATCCGCTGCTGCTTAATGTGGATACGCATACCGGGGAAGCGGGCGATGAGCCGGTGCTGATTTATCAGCGTACCGGCGCGCCGGTTGCCGTCTCGCCGGTACGCAGCGATGCGGTTCAGGCGCTGCTCGCCGCCAACGATCTTCAGCTTATCGTCACGGATGATGGTCTGCAGCACTATAAGCTGGCGCGTGACAAAGAGATTGTGGTGATTGACGGCGTACGTCGTTTTGGTAACGGCTGGTGGTTGCCTGCGGGTCCTATGCGCGAGCGCGCTTCGCGTTTGCGCAGCGTGGATGCGGTTATCGTTAATGGCGGTCTCGCCCGCCCGGGAGAGATACCTATGCAGCTTCGTCCCGGGCTGGCGGTGAATCTGCTGACCGGTGAACGCCGGGATGCGGCGGCGTTGGACAACGTGGTGGCGATGGCAGGAATCGGCCATCCGCCGCGTTTCTTCGCCACCCTCGAGAGCTGTGGCGTACGTCCGGTGAAAACCATCTCCCTGGCCGATCATCAGGCTCTGTCGCAGAGCGATGTCGCCGCGCTGGCGGCGCCGCAGCAAACTCTGCTGATGACCGAAAAAGATGCGGTGAAGTGCCGCGACTTTGCGCAGGCAAACTGGTGGTATCTACCGGTCGACGCGATAATGACTGACCAGCGCGCACAGCGCCTGCTCACGGATTTAGTGACGCTGGCGCAGCGCTAATTTCGCTTATCACCGCCTGCGCCGGAACCTTTTACGGAGAAGCTGCATGCCGGTATTGTCCCTCTCGCTTAAAGAAGCTCGCCATCTTCACCTGGCCGCGCAGGGGCTGCTGAAAAAGCCCCGCCGTCGCGCCAAACCCGAGGATGTTCTGCAAACCATTAAGCAGATGTCCCTGCTGCAAATCGATACCATCAACGTTGTTGCCCGCAGCCCTTATCTGGTGCTTTTCAGCCGCCTTGGCCACTATCCGCAGCGCTGGCTGGATGAGGCGCTTCGCGCCGGTGAACTGATGGAATACTGGGCACATGAGGCCTGTTTCTTACCGCGCAGCGACTTTTCACTGGTGCGTCACCGTATGCTGACGCCGGATAAAATGGGCTGGAAATACCATACCGCATGGATGACCGAGCACGCTCCGGCCATTCAGGAACTGCTGGCCCATATTGCCGAAAATGGCCCGGTTCGCTCGGCAGACTTTGAACATCCGCGTAAGGGCGCCAGCGGATGGTGGGAGTGGAAACCGCATAAGCGCCATCTTGAAGGTTTATTTACCGCTGGAGAGCTGATGGTTATCGAGCGGCGCAACTTTCAGCGCGTTTACGATCTCACGCAGCGGGTCATGCCGGACTGGGAGGATGAGCGGGATGGCCTCTCTCAGGAGCAGGCCGAAGCCATTATGTTACGCAATAGCGCACGCAGCCTCGGGATCTTCCGCGCGCAGTGGCTGGCGGATTATTATCGTCTACGTCGACCCTCGCTACCCCCGCTGCTGGCGAGCTGGCAGGATGAGGGGCTGGTGAAACCGGTAAACGTGGAAACCCTGGGGGAAATGTGGCTTCACCGTGATGCGCTGAAGCTGCTGGAGTCTTCACCCGGCGGCAGGCTCGCCGCCAGCCACAGCGCGGTGCTCTCGCCTTTCGATCCGGTGGTGTGGGATCGCAAGCGGGCTGAGCAGCTATTTAACTTCACCTATCGCCTGGAGTGCTATACGCCCGCACCGAAACGTCAGTATGGCTATTTCGTATTACCGCTGCTGCATCAGGGGAAGCTGGTGGGCAGAATGGATAGCAAAATGCATCGTAAAACCGGCGTTCTGGAAATTATCGCTGTGTGGCTGGAGGAGGGGGTCAAGGTGACCTCGGGACTCGAGAGCGGGCTAAAACGCGCCATTGATGATTTTGCCCTCTGGCAGGAGGCGACACGGGTGAGCTGCGGGAAGCTGCCGGCGGAACTTTTTGCCGGGCGGCAACAGGGTTGGGAAATTGACGCCGCCTGAGTCAGCGTATGATATGCTGCTAAAGAATCTATTCGGTCCATCTGGAGGAATCATGGATCACCGTTTACTTGAAATTATCGCCTGTCCGGTTTGTAACGGTAAGCTCTATTACAGCCAGGATAAGCAAGAACTGATCTGCAAACTCGATAGCCTGGCTTTTCCGCTGCGTGAAGGTATCCCCGTACTGCTGGAAACCGAAGCCCGCGCGCTTGCTGTAGAAGAGAGCCAGTCATGAGTTTCGTGGTTATCATCCCCGCGCGCTTCGCTTCTACTCGTCTGCCAGGCAAACCGCTCCAGGATATCAACGGCAAGCCGATGATTGTCCACGTCCTTGAGCGAGCCCGTGAATCCGGGGCCGAGCGTATTATCGTTGCCACCGATCATGCAGACGTAGCCCGAGCGGTTGAAGCCGCCGGCGGTGAAGTCTGCATGACGCGTGAAGATCATCAGTCTGGCACCGAGCGCCTGGCCGAGGTGGTTGAAAAATGCGCTTTCAGCGATGACACCATCATTGTGAATATCCAGGGCGATGAGCCGATGATCCCGCCCGCCATCGTGCGCCAGGTAGCCGAGAATCTGGCTGCCAGCACGAGCGGTATGGCAACCTTAGCGGTGCCAATCCACGATGCGGAAGAGGCGTTTAATCCGAATGCGGTCAAGGTTGTCATGGACGCAGCTGGCTATGCCCTCTATTTTTCTCGCGCCACCATCCCGTGGGATCGCGATCGTTTCGCTAAATCCCGCGAGGCTATCGGCGATTCGCTGCTGCGTCATATCGGGATCTATGGCTATCGCGCCGGTTTTATTCGTCGCTATGTTAGCTGGGCGCCAAGCCCGCTTGAACAGATCGAGATGCTCGAGCAGCTACGCGTGCTGTGGTACGGCGAGAAAATCCATGTCGCGGTGGCGGAAGTGGTTCCCGGTACAGGCGTCGATACGCCGGAAGATCTGGAACGCGTCCGCGCGGAGCTACGTTAATTTCCCTCCATCCCCTCCGCCAGGAGGGGATATCTTCAGGCCGTTTTTCCATACTTTTTACGTCAATTTTGATCTCACCCGATGACAACCCCGGCGCAGGCGCTCATTATGAAACCAGTAGTGTTCATAGGGGTAATCAGAAATGGAACAGTTGCGTACCGAGCTGAGCCACCTGCTGGGTGAAAAACTAAGCCGCGTGGAGTGCGTCAGCGAGAAACCCTCGTCGGCGCTGTGGTCGCTATATGATGCGCAGGGAAACCCAATGCCGCTGCTGGCGCGCAGCTTTACGACGCCGGGCGTGGCGCGTCAGCTGGCGTGGAAGATATCAACCCTCGCGCGAAGCGGTACTGTCCGTATGCCGGTGGTCTACGGCGTAATGACGCACGAAGAGCATCCGGGCCCAGATGTACTGCTGATCGAACGACTGCGCGGCGTTTCGGTAGAAGCCCCCGCCCGTACGCCGGAGCGTTGGGAACAGCTACAGGAGCAGATTGTTGAAGCGCTGCTGGCCTGGCACCGTCAGGATAGCGGCGGCTGCGTCGGGATGGTCGACAGCACTCAGGAAAATCTCTGGCCATACTGGTACCGCCAGCGTGTAGAGGTGCTATGGAGCACGCTGAACCTTTATCAGGATACCGGCCTGACGATGCAGGACAAACGCATTCTGTTCCGCACTCGCGAATGCCTTATGGATTTGTTTAAGGATTTCAATGATAACTGCGTGCTGGTCCACGGTAGCTTCACGCTGCGCAGCATGCTTAAAGATCCGCGCAGCGATCAGCTGCTGGCGATGGTAGGTCCGGGCATGATGCTCTGGGCGCCGCGTGAATATGAGCTATTCCGTCTGGTTGATAGCGGCCAGGAAGAGCAGCTGCTGTGGCACTATCTCCGCCGGGCGCCGGTAGCGGAAGCGTTTCTCTGGCGGCGCTGGCTGTATCTGCTGTGGGATGAAGTGGATAATCTGGTCAATACCGGACGCTTTGACCGCGTCCGGTTTGATCTGGCGGCTAAATCAATCCTGCCCTGGCTCGCCTGAAGATCCTTTCAGTCGCTGCCAGATGCGACCTAACGTTTCGTAACCAACCCGATCGCTATGCATTAGCCAGACCGGCGAGGGGATTGCCCGCTCCCATGGGTTGAGCGGTGACTCAATCGCCAGCTGGTTGGCCGGGGCGGGCAAGGGCGCCAGCCCGGCGCGGCGAAAGAAAATCATCGCCCGCGGCAGATGTGAAGCGGAAGTGACCAGCAGGAAAGGCGCATCGCCAATCGCCTCTTTCACCGCGGCGGCTTCCTCTTCGGTATCTTTGGGTTTATCGAGAACGATAATTTCGCTGCGCGGTACGCCCAGGGTCTCGGCTACCCGGGCACTGGTTTCCGCAGAACTTACCGGGTTGGTCTTCGCTCTTCCGCCGGTAAAGATCATTTTGGCTCCCGGATTTTCCTGCCACAGGCGGATGCCCTCCGTCAGCCGCGGCAGGCTGTTATTAATGAGATTTGAACTGGGCGCCCAGGCTGGATTCCAGGTGTATCCTCCGCCCAGTACGACGACGTACTGTACGCGCTCTTCTCCCCGCCACGTCGGGTATTTATCTTCAATCGGTTTGAGCAAACTATCGGCCACCGGTTGCAGGCTTAATAGCAGCAACAGCAGCCAGCCGAAGCTGACGCAGAGCTTGCCGGTGCGCTGGAAACGGCTAAACCACAGCAAGGCGATGCCGACCGCCATAAGCAACAGCAGCAGGGGAAGCGGCAGCATCATGCCGCCTAAAACCTTTTTCAGCGTAAAAAGCATACCCAACGGTTCCTTTTTTAACCATATAACCAAAGATATACCCGGATCTTACAACAGATCGCTTCATTCTCCGCGCGGGTATGACAAAATAGCGGCTTTGTGTTGGCTTGTGGAGTCACCCGTGCAGGATCGTAATTTCGATGATATTGCTGAAAAGTTTTCGCGCAATATATACGGCACCACCAAAGGCCAGCTGCGGCAGGCGATCCTCTGGCAGGATCTACAACCGCTGCTGAACCAGATGGGGCCTGGGCCATTGCGAGTTCTTGACGCGGGCGGCGGCGAAGGGCAAACGGCGATCAAAGTGGCGGAAATGGGCCATCACGTCACGTTATGCGATCTCTCTGGTGAAATGGTGGCTCGCGCCAGGCAGGCGGCTGCCGATAAAGGTGTGATCGACAACATGCATTTTGTACAATGCGCGGCTCAGGATATTGAGCAGCATTTGGAAAGTCCGGTCGATCTGATACTGTTTCATGCGGTGCTGGAATGGGTAGCCGAACCACAGGCGATGTTGCGTACGCTGTGGTCGATGCTGCGCCCCGGCGGCGCGTTATCGCTGATGTTCTACAATGCTAACGGCCTGTTGATGCACAATATGGTCGCCGGCAATCTGGACTATGTGCAAATCGGCATGCCGAAAAAGAAAAAACGCACGCTGTCGCCGGACTATCCGCGCGATCCGCAGCAGGTTTACGGCTGGCTGGAAGAGATTGGCTGGCAGATTACCGGTAAGACCGGCGTGCGGGTGTTTCATGATTATCTGCGTGAAAAACACCAACAGCACGACAAATTTGCGGCGCTGCTGGAGCTGGAAACGCGCTACTGTCGCCAGGAGCCGTATATTAGCTTAGGCCGTTATATTCACGTCACCGCGCTTAAGCCGCAGATGCAAGGATAAACTATGAGTGAATTTTCCCAGACAGTCCCCGAACTGGTTGCCTGGGCCAGGAAAAATGATTTTTCTATTTCGCTGCCGGTCGACAGACTCTCTTTTCTGCTGGCGATTGCCACGCTGAACGGCGAGCGGATGGAAGGGGAAATGACCGAGGGAGAACTGGTGGACGCGTTCCGCCACGTCAGTGATGCGTTTGAGCAGACCAGCGAAACCATCAGCCAGCGCGCCAATAATGCCATTAACGATATGGTGCGCCAGCGTCTGCTGAACCGCTTTACCAGCGAAATCACCGAGGGTAACGCTATTTATCGCCTGACGCCGCTGGGCATCGGGATCACCGATTACTATATTCGTCAGCGCGAGTTCTCCACCCTGCGCCTGTCGATGCAGCTCTCCATCGTTGCCGGCGAACTCAAGCGCGCCGCCGACTCGGCAGAAGAGGGCGGCGATGAGTTCCACTGGCATCGTAACGTTTTCGCTCCCCTGAAGTACTCGGTTGCGGAAATTTTCGACAGTATCGATCTGACTCAGCGGATCATGGATGAGCAGCAACAGCTGGTGAAAGATGATATTGCCCAGCTGCTGAATAAAGACTGGCGGGCGGCGATCTCCAGCTGCGAGCTGCTGCTGTCGGAAACGTCCGGCACCCTGCGCGAGCTGCAGGATACTCTGGATGCGGCGGGCGATAAGCTGCAGGCAAACCTGCTGCGTATTCAGGACTCGACCATGACGCGCGACGATCTGAATTTTATCGATCGTCTGGTGTTCGACCTGCAAAGCAAGCTGGACCGCATCGTCAGCTGGGGTCAGCAGGCGATAGACCTGTGGATCGGCTACGATCGCCACGTGCATAAATTTATCCGTACCGCTATCGATATGGATAAAAACCGCGTCTTCGCGCAGCGTTTACGCCAGTCGGTCCAGACTTACTTCGACGCTCCCTGGGCGCTCACCCATGCGAATGCCGATCGTCTGCTTGATATGCGCGATGAAGAGATGGCGCTGCATGATGAAGAGGTTACCGGGGAACTTCCGGCGGATCTGGAGTACGAAGAGTTTAACGAAATTCGCGAACAGCTGGCAGCGCTGATTGAAGGTCAGCTGGCGGTCTATAAAGAGAAGGGACTGCCGCTGGTTCTTGGTCTGGTGGTACGCGAATATCTTTCGCAGTATCCGCGCGCTCGCCACTTTGATGTCGCGCGCATTGTTGTCGACCAGGCGGTACGTTTGGGCGTAGCGCAAGCAGATTTCACCGGACTGCCGGCAAAATGGCAGCCGATTAATGATTACGGAGCCAAGGTACAGGCGCATGTCATCGACAAATATTGAACAAGTGATGCCGGTTAAACTGGCGCAAGCGTTGGCTAATCCGTTATTTCCGGCGCTGGATAGCGCCCTGCGCGCGGGCCGTCATATCGGCCTTGACGAGCTGGATAATCACGCATTTTTAATGGATTTTCAGGATTACCTGGAAGAGTTTTATGCTCGCTACAACGTCGAGCTGATTCGCGCGCCGGAGGGGTTTTTCTATCTACGCCCGCGCTCGACCACGCTGATCCCGCGCTCGGTGCTCTCCGAGCTGGATATGATGGTGGGCAAAATTCTTTGCTATCTCTACCTCAGTCCGGAGCGCCTGGCGAATGAAGGCATCTTCACCCAGCAGGAGCTTTACGACGAGCTGCTGACCCTGGCGGACGAAGCCAAGCTGCTGAAGCTGGTCAATAACCGTTCGACCGGCTCCGACCTTGACCGCCAGAAGCTGCAGGAAAAAATGCGCGCTTCGCTCAACCGGCTGCGCCGCCTCGGCATGGTGTGGTTTATGGGCCACGACAGCAGCAAATTCCGCATCACCGAATCGGTGTTTCGCTTCGGCGCCGACGTGCGCGCCGGTGACGACCCGCGCGAAGCGCAGCTGCGTATGATCCGTGACGGTGAAGCCATGGCGCTGGAAAATCGTCTGCAGCTTAATGATGAGAATGAAGAGAATCAGCCGGATAGCGGGGAGGAAGAGTAATGATTGAACGCGGTAAATTTCGCTCGCTGACGCTGGTTAACTGGAACGGCTTTTTTGCCCGCACCTTTGATCTTGATGAATTAGTGACCACGCTTTCCGGCGGTAACGGCGCCGGTAAATCCACGACCATGGCGGCCTTCGTCACCGCGCTGATCCCCGACCTGACGCTGCTGCATTTCCGTAATACTACGGAAGCCGGGGCCACCAGCGGCTCGCGAGATAAAGGGCTTCACGGTAAGCTGCGCGCAGGCGTCTGTTACTCGGTGCTGGACGTCATTAACTCTCGCCACCAGCGCGTGGTGGTTGGCGTTCGCCTACAGCAGGTCGCCGGTCGCGATCGTAAAGTTGATATCAAGCCTTTTGCGATTCAGGGGTTGCCTACCTCCATCCAGCCGACTCAGCTGCTGACCGAAACCCTTAACGAGCGCCAGGCGCGCGTGGTGACGCTCAACGAGCTGAAAGATAAGCTCGAAGCGATGGAAGGGGTACAGTTCAAGCAGTTTAACTCTATTACCGAGTATCACTCGCTGATGTTCGATCTGGGCGTGGTGGCTCGCCGCCTGCGTTCAGCTTCCGACCGTAGCAAGTACTATCGCCTGATCGAAGCGTCGCTGTACGGCGGCATTTCAAGCACCATTACCCGCTCGCTGCGCGACTACCTGCTGCCGGAAAACAGCGGCGTGCGTAAAGCATTCCAGGATATGGAAGCGGCGCTGCGTGAAAACCGCATGACCCTGGAAGCGATTCGGGTAACGCAGTCGGATCGCGACCTGTTCAAACATCTGATCAGCGAAGCCACCAACTACGTTGCCGCCGACTATATGCGCCACGCGAACGAGCGACGCATTCATCTCGACAAAGCGCTGGAGTATCGCCGCGATCTGTTCACCTCCCGCGCTCAGCTCGCGGCTGAACAGTATAAGCACGTCGATATGGCCCGCGAGCTACAGGAACATAACGGTGCGGAAGGCGATCTGGAAGCTGATTATCAGGCCGCCAGCGACCATCTGAACCTGGTGCAGACCGCTCTGCGCCAGCAGGAAAAAATCGAGCGCTATGAGGCGGATCTTGATGAACTGCAGATTCGCCTCGAAGAGCAAAATGAAGTCGTTGCGGAAGCGGTTGACCAGCAGGAAGAGAACGAAGCCCGCGCCGAAGCCGCCGAGCTGGAAGTGGATGAGCTGAAAAACCAGCTTGCCGACTACCAGCAGGCGCTGGACGTGCAGCAGACCCGTGCGATTCAGTACAACCAGGCGCTGCAGGCGCTGGAAAGAGCAAAAGCGCTTTGCCATCTGCCGGATTTAACCCCGGAGAGCGCCGACGAGTGGCTGGAAACTTTCCAGGCGAAAGAGCAGGAAGCGACGGAGAAAATGCTGTCGCTGGAACAGAAAATGAGCTTGGCGCAAACTGCGCATAGCCAGTTTGAACAGGCATACCAGCTGGTGGTGGAGATCAACGGTCCGCTGGCGCGTAATGAAGCCTGGGACGTGGCGCGCGAGCTGCTGCGCGAAGGCGTTAATCAACGCCACCAGGCAGAGCAGGCGCACGGGTTGCGCAGTCGCCTGACGGAACTTGAACAGCGTCTGCGTGAACAGCAGGATGCTGAACGCCAGCTGAACGAATTCTGTAAGCGTCAGGGCAAACGTTACGATATCGACGAACTGGAAGCCCTGCATCAGGAGCTGGAAGCCCGCATAGCCTCGCTTTCCGACAGCGTTTCCTCCGCCAGCGAACGGCGAATGACCCTGCGTCAGGAGCTGGAACAGCTGCAGACGCGGACGCAAACGCTGATGCGCCGTGCGCCCATCTGGCTGGCGGCGCAGAACAGCCTCAATCAGCTGTGCGAACAGAGCGGCGAGCAGTTTGAGTCGAGCCAGGAAGTTACCGAATATCTCCAGCAACTGCTGGAGCGTGAACGCGAAGCTATCGTAGAGCGCGACGAAGTTGGCGCCCGCAAGCGCGCAATCGATGATGAAATCGAGCGCCTTAGCCAGCCGGGCGGTTCAGAAGATCAGCGCCTGAACGCGCTGGCGGAACGCTTTGGCGGCGTACTGCTGTCGGAAATCTATGATGACGTTAGCCTCGATGATGCGCCGTATTACTCGGCGCTGTACGGCCCTTCCCGCCACGCTATTGTGGTACCGGATCTGTCGCTGATTGCCGAGCAGCTGGAAGGCCTTGAAGATTGCCCCGAAGATCTCTACCTGATCGAGGGCGATCCGCAGTCGTTTGATGACAGCGTATTTAGCGTCGATGAGCTGGAAAAAGCCGTTGTCGTTAAGATTGCCGATCGTCAGTGGCGCTATTCACGCTTCCCGACGCTGCCGCTGTTTGGCCGCGCCGCGCGTGAAAGCCGCGTTGAAACGCTGCACGCCGAGCGTGAAAGCCTCTCCGAGCGTTTTGCGACCCTGTCGTTTGATGTGCAGAAAACCCAGCGCCTCCATCAGGCGTTCAGCCGCTTTATCGGTAACCATCTGGCGGTGGCCTTTGAGGACGACCCGGAAGAAGAAATCCGTAAACTGAATACTCGTCGCGGCGAGCTGGAGCGGGCGCTGACCGCCCATGAGAGCGATAACCAGCAGAACCGGGTGCAGTATGAGCAGGCGAAAGAGGGTGTATCCGCGCTCAACCGCTTGTTGCCACGTCTGAATCTGCTGGCCGACGACTCGCTGGCCGATCGCGTCGATGAAATCCAGGAGCGGCTCGACGAAGCGCAGGAGGCCGCGCGCTTTGTGCAGCAGTATGGTAACCAGCTGGCTAAGCTGGAACCGATCGTTTCCGTTCTGCAGAGCGACCCGGAGCAGTTTGAACAGCTAAAAGAAGATTACGCGTACTCGCAGCAGACTCAGCGCGATGCGCGTCAGCAGGCGTTTGCGCTGACCGAAGTCGTGCAGCGTCGCGCCCACTTTAGCTACTCTGATTCCGCAGAGATGCTCAGCGGTAATAGCGATCTGAACGAGAAGCTGCGCCAGCGCCTGGAGCAGGCGGAAGCGGAGCGCGCCCGCACCCGCGAAGCGCTGCGTACCCACGCCGCGCAGCTCAATCAGTACAACCAGGTGCTGGCATCGCTGAAAAGCTCCTACGACACCAAAAAAGAGCTGCTCAACGATCTGCATAAAGAGCTGCAGGATATTGGCGTACGCGCCGACGCCGGCGCCGAAGAGCGCGCCCGTTTGCGTCGCGATGAGCTTCATGCTCAGCTCAGCAACAACCGCGCGCGGCGTAACCAGCTTGAAAAAGCCTTGACCTTCTGCGAAGCGGAAATGGATAACCTGACCCGCAGGCTGCGCAAGCTGGAGCGTGATTACTGCGAAATGCGCGAACAGGTGGTCAGCGCCAAAGCCGGCTGGTGCGCGGTCATGCGCCTGGTGAAAGACAACGGCGTGGAGCGTCGTCTGCATCGCCGCGAGCTGGCCTACCTTTCGGCTGATGAGCTGCGCTCAATGTCGGATAAGGCGCTCGGGGCGCTGCGTCTGGCGGTCTCTGATAACGAACATCTGCGCGATGTGCTGCGTATTTCGGAAGATCCGAAACGCCCGGAACGCAAAATCCAGTTCTTTGTCGCCGTTTATCAGCATCTGCGCGAGCGTATCCGCCAGGATATTATCCGTACCGACGATCCGGTGGAAGCGATTGAGCAGATGGAGATTGAACTCAGTCGACTGACGGAAGAGCTGACCAACCGCGAGCAGAAGCTGGCCATCAGCTCTCGCAGCGTGGCCAACATCATCCGCAAGACAATCCAGCGCGAGCAGAACCGTATTCGCATGCTCAACCAGGGGCTGCAGAGCGTCTCCTTCGGCCAGGTCAACAGCGTGCGGCTGAACGTCAACGTGAGGGAAACCCACTCGATGCTGCTGGACGTGCTGTCCGAGCAGCATGAACAGCATCAGGATTTGTTCAACAGCAATCGTCTGACCTTCTCGGAAGCGCTGGCGAAGCTGTATCAGCGCCTGAATCCGCAAATTGATATGGGGCAGCGTACGCCGCAGACCATTGGTGAAGAGCTGCTGGACTACCGCAACTATCTGGAGATGGAAGTGGAAGTTAACCGCGGTTCCGACGGCTGGCTGCGCGCTGAATCCGGTGCGCTATCGACCGGTGAGGCTATCGGTACCGGGATGTCGATTCTGGTTATGGTGGTGCAGAGCTGGGAAGATGAATCCATGCGCCTGCGCGGCAAGGATATTTCGCCGTGCCGCCTGCTGTTCCTCGATGAAGCCGCGCGTCTGGATGCCCGTTCTATCGCCACGCTGTTCGAACTGTGCGATCGACTGGAGATGCAGCTAATTATCGCAGCGCCGGAAAATATCAGCCCGGAAAAAGGCACCACCTACAAACTGGTGCGTAAAGTGGTGAACAATCACGAGCATGTGCATGTAGTAGGTCTGCGTGGCTTCGCGCCGCAGCTGCCTGAAACGCTGCCGGGAACGGCTAATGCTTCATAAGCTTGTACAATAAGTAGCCAAAGGGCGACATGATGTCGCCCTTTTTGTTATCCGTACCTGTATTTTAGGATTGTATAATCTTTTAACTTCTTTACATTTGGGAAGGCAAAAGCGTTTTCGTCTTCATATACTGAAAGTAAGCCCCATTTTAGCGGGCAGCAATGTGTTAACAGGGGGCAAGGGATGTTGCTTAAGAAACGGTATGGTCGTCAATTGTCTGCGCTCAGTCTGGGCCTGGCTTTTGCATTCGCTCCACTGTTCAATGTCCAGGCCGAAGAGCCTGAAATTGTACCATCGGATAGCTCAGCCACCATCAGCGAGCTCTCTTCCGCGCTCAGCCAAAGCGCAAACCAGTCTGCGGCGGTTGCCAAAATGGCTGGCGAGCAGGCGCTTCCTGCCGATGCGGCGGCGAAAAGCCGTACCGATATTCAGGCGGTGCTGCCGTCCGGTTATCAACCCGTCTTTATGAATCCGCTGGTCTCGCTGTATGCGGCCAGGGATATGAAGCCGATGTGGGATAACCGTGAGGCGGTGCAGGCGTTTCAGCAGCAGCTGGCTGAAGTCGCTATTGCCGGTTTTCAGCCGCAGTTCACCACCTGGGTTGAGCTGTTAACCGACCCGGCGGTGAACGGTCTGGCGCGGGATGTTGTTTTGTCTGACGCCATGATGGGCTATCTGCATTTTATTAGTGGTATTCCCACTCAGGGCAACCGCTGGCTGTATGGCACCAAACCGTATGCCATGTCGACGCCGCCGCTATCGGTGGTTAATCAGTGGCAGGTGGCGCTGGATAGCGGTTCGCTGCCGCAGTTCATTGCGGGCCTGGCGCCGCAGCATCCGCAGTATGCCGCAATGCATCAGGCGCTACTGGCGCAGGTTGCCGATTCACGTCCGTGGCCGCAGCTCACCGGTAAGACCTCGCTACGTCCCGGGGAGTGGAGCAATGATGCCGGTGCGCTCAGGGAGATTTTACAGCGCACCGGTATGCTCGATGACTCGGCGAAAATTGCCCTGCCGGGCGATGACGTGGTGAGCCCATCCGCCGGGAAAAAGGCTAAAAACAGCGGCCGCGGCGTTTACGATCGCCAGTTGGTTGAAGGCGTTAAGCGCTTTCAGGCGTGGCAGGGGCTGGGCGCTGATGGCGTGATCGGTCAGGCGACCCGCGACTGGCTCAACGTCTCTCCCGCGCAGCGCGCCGGCGTGCTGGCCTTAAATATCCAGCGTTTGCGTCTGCTGCCGGGTAATCTTGCGACCGGTATTATGGTGAATATTCCAGCCTTTTCGCTGGTTTATTACCAGGATGGCAGCGAGGTGCTGGCATCACGAGTTATCGTTGGCCGCCCGGACCGCAAAACGCCGATGATGAGCAGTGCCCTAAACAATGTGGTGGTCAACCCGCCGTGGAACGTACCGCCGACGCTGGCGCGCAAAGATATCCTGCCGAAGGTGCGCAATAACCCCGGCTATCTTGAACAACACGGCTATACGATGATGCGCGGCTGGAACAGCAAAGAGGCCATCGATCCTTATCAGGTGGACTGGGAGACGATAACCGCATCGAATCTGCCGTTCCGCTTCCAGCAGGCTCCCGGCGCGCGTAATTCGCTGGGGCGCTATAAATTTAATATGCCAAGCTCAGATGCCATATATTTGCACGACACGCCAAATCACACTCTGTTCCAACGGGATGGGCGAGCGCTGAGCTCTGGATGTGTGCGGGTGAATAAAGCTTCAGAGCTGGCGAATATGCTGTTGCAGGACGCGGGCTGGAACGACGCGCGTATTTCGGATGCCCTCAAGCAGGGAAATACCCGCTATGTGAATATTCGTCAGAATATCCCGGTTAATCTCTATTATTTGACCGCCTTTGTCGGGGCTGATGGACGTACACAATATCGAACAGATATTTACAATTACGATCTCACCGCGCGATCCAGCGCACAAATCCTGCCTAAAGCTGAACAATTAATCAGATAAATGAAGTAGTTCAACGGATTCGGTTGTCCTATCTGTGTGTGAAAACGGGTCTTGCAGTCTGCAAGGCCCGAGTTTACTGGGGGGAGGCTGCCTTGACGTTGGCAATAATGCCCGGTAAGGTGCCTTTCGTGCGCCAGAAGTGCATATACATATAATCCTGCAAAAGCGTAATGGTGGTGAGCAAGCCAGGCCTTCGTCGCTGATATCGATTAGCCGCCGGAGAACAAGCGTATGCTGGCGGCTAACGGGCGGATTGCGGGAAAAGTATATTACGATTCATTTACCTGTAGACCTGATTATCATGGACAAATTTGACGCTAATCGCCGCAAACTGCTGGCGTTAGGTGGAGCCGCGCTCGGTGCTGCTGCCATTCTGCCTGCGCCGGCATTTGCCACCCTCTCGACCCCACGACCGCGTATTTTGACGCTGAACAACCTGCATACTGGTGAATCACTCAAGGCGGAGTTTTTCGATGGCAGAGGCTATATTCAGGATGAATTAGCAAGACTTAATCATTTTTTCCGCGACTATCGCGCGAATAAGATTAAGTCCATCGATCCCGGTTTGTTCGATCAACTCTATCGTCTGCAGGGATTACTTGGTACGAACAAGCCTGTCCAGCTTATTTCCGGTTATCGCTCTGTTGATACCAATAATGAGCTTCGCGCGCGCAGCCGGGGAGTAGCGAAACACAGCTACCACACCAAAGGCCAGGCCATGGATTTCCATATTGAAGGCATTTCGTTAAGCAATGTTCGCAAAGCCGCGTTATCTATGCGTTCAGGTGGTGTAGGATACTACCCACGTAGCAACTTTGTGCATATTGATACCGGGCCGGTACGGCACTGGTAACGAAAGGAGCCTCATGAACTATCGTATTATTCCGGTTACCGCGTTCGCGCAGAACTGTTCTTTAATCTGGTGCGAACAAACCAGGCTGGCGGCGCTGGTGGATCCCGGCGGTGATGCTGAGCGAATCAAACAGGAAGTCACCGCGGCAGGCGTCAGCCTGATGCAAATTCTGCTGACGCATGGCCATCTCGATCACGTTGGTGCGGCGGCGGAGCTGGCGCAACATTATGGCGTGCCGATTATCGGGCCGGAAAAAGAAGATGAGTTCTGGCTGGAAGGATTACCGGCACAGAGCCGGATGTTTGGTCTGGAAGATTGCCAGCCGCTTCAGCCGGATCGCTGGTTGAACGAAGGCGATGTAGTCAGCGTGGGGAACGTCTCTCTGCAGGTGTTGCACTGTCCCGGTCATACTCCAGGGCACGTGGTCTTCTTCGATGCCGCTTCCCGACTGCTGATTTCTGGCGATGTCATATTCAAAGGTGGGGTGGGGCGTAGCGATTTCCCTCGTGGCGACCATAGCCAGCTGATCGATGCGATTAAACGCAAACTCTTGCCGTTGGGCGATGACGTATCGTTTATTCCTGGCCATGGCCCTATGTCGACGCTTGGGTATGAGCGTCTGCATAACCCATTCCTGCAGGATGAGATGCCTGTCTGGTAAATTTGCCGGAAGAAAATAGATGAAAAGGCCGCGAATGCGGCCTTTTGCTTTTGCTACAGAGCGGGCTTACAGTACGGCAACAATCGCTTCGCACAGCGGCGCCATATTGTCTGGCGTCATGCCCGCGACGTTAATACGCCCGGATGCCACGGCGTAAATCGCAAACTCTTCGCGTAACCGCAGGACCTGCTCTTTGGTCAGGCCGCTAAACGAGAACATCCCGTTTTGCTGAATGATGAAAGAGAAATCGCGGCTGGCGCCTTTTTCCTGCAGGGTATTAACGAACAGCAGACGCATGCGCTGGATGCGTTGGCGCATGTCGGTTAACTCTTGTTCCCAGATGGCGCGCAGCGCGTCATTGCTGAGAATGGTCGCCACTACCGAGGCGCCGTGAGCCGGCGGGTTAGAGTAGTTTGCGCGGATAACGGACTTCATCTGGCTGAAGGCGCGGTCTACCGTTTCCTGGTCAGCGGCAACCAGCGTGCAGGCGCCTACGCGTTCGTTATACAGGCCGAAGTTTTTCGAGTAGGAACTGGCTACCAGCAGCTCTTTATGCAGCGCGGCGAAAGCGCGCAGGCCTTCAGCGTCCTCTTCCAGGCCCCGGGCAAAGCCCTGGTAGGCAAAGTCAAACAGCGGCAGCCAGCCTTTCTCTACGGAGAGCTGCGCCAGCTGTTGCCACTGTTCCAGCGTTGGATCGATACCGGTTGGGTTGTGGCAGCAGCCGTGGAACAGAACCACGTCACCGGCCTGCGCTTCGTTCAGGCTGGCCAGCAGTCCATCGAAGTCGAGTTTGTGGTTTGCGGCATCGTAGTAGGTATATTCGCGAACGTCGAGTCCGGCTGAATTGAATACGCTTTTATGGTTCGGCCAGCTTGGGTTGCTCACCCAAATACGTTTAACGTCGGTATTCTTCGCCAGAAAATCAGCGGCGACGCGCAGGCCGCCTGTACCACCGGGAGTCTGGGCGGTACGAGCGCGTTTATCATTGATAATCGCGCTGCCTTTCCCAAACAGCAGCTCCTGAGTACAGCGACCAAACTCTGGAATACCATCAATACCCAGGTAATTTTTGGTGGTTTCATTTTCCAGCAGATACTGTTCTGCTTTCTTCACGCTAGTCAGGACCGGTGTTTTACCCGTTTCATCTTTATAAACACCAATTCCAAGATTAATTTTTGTTGGGCGGTCATCGGCACGAAACAGATCGGCCAGGCCCAGAATTGGGTCGGCAGGGGCGGCGGTAATGTTCTCAAACATGACGAGGTTCCATTGTGATTACTGAAGGGAAATCCGCTATCAGGTTAACGGGAGTTATGTTAATTGCCAACCGTTTGCGACAAAAAGCGAGAAGGTTTTTAAAAGTTACGATCTTCCTCTCAGGAACGCAGAAAAGCAGGACCGAAGTCCTGCTTTTTAGGCATATCACGAAGGGGTGTACTGCAAATTAGAACTGGTAAACGATACCAACCGCTGCCTGATCGTCGGTCGCGACTTTCGCAGCACGGGTGTAGTCGTTGTCGTCCAGCTGGTTGAATTTATACGCAGCGTAGACGTTCATGTTTTTGTTGAAGTAGTACCAGGTACCCACTTCGACGTATTTAACCAGGTCAGCATCGCCGCCGGAGAAGCCAGCGCGGGAGCGCAGGTCTTTACCTTTAGTCTGTACGTAGCCGATGGACGGACGCAGGCCGAAGTCGAACTGATACTGAACAACGGCTTCAAAGTTCTGAGTTTTGTTAGCGAAATAGTTGCCTTCGTTTTCCGGAGTCATGTTGTAGGTCTGAGAGTACATGACTGCAGCGTAGATGTTGTTCGCATCATACTTAGCGGAGGTTGCCCATGCTTCAGCTTTTTCGCCCTGACGGTCTGCTTTCTGGTCGCCGCTGCGGCTGGAGTTAGCATAACCAGCGGACAGCGCTACACCGTTATCAAACGCGTAGGTAGCCGCTGTGCTGAAGCCGTCGCCGTTTTGTTTCTTCACAGCGCGTTCTTTGTTTTTACCCTGGTACTGCAGCGCAAAGCTCAGGCCATCAACCAGACCGAAGAAATCAGAGTTACGGTAGGTCGCAACGCCGTTGGTACGCGCGGTCATGAAGTTGTCGGTGTTGGTCCAGCCGTCGCCGCCCCATTCAACCAGCATATCGGTCGCCGCTTCAACGTCGTAGATGGCGCCGTAGTTACGACCGTAGTCGAATGAACCGTATTCACCGGCTTTTAAGCCAGCGAAAGCCAGACGGGTTTTCGTGGTCTGGGAGCCTTCAACGTTGGACGCATCCATGTTGTATTCCCACTGGCCGTAACCGGTCAGCTGATCGTTGATCTGGGTTTCGCCTTTCAGGCCGATACGGGCGTAGGTGGTGTCGTCGCTGCTGGTGTCACCGTTAGTGGTCCAGACGTGCTCGCCAACCATTTTTCCGTAAAAGTCGAGTTTATTGCCGTTTTTGTTATAGATTTCTGCAGCGTTAGCTGCACCGGCTACCAGCAGGGCAGGAATTACCGCTGCCAGAATTTTGCGCTTCATCATTATTTATTACCCTCATTTATATTTTTTTATGAACACTTGCCACTGCCGCCAATACGTTTCGTCAATAAAAATTTACGGAACTATTGATGATAGTTTGGTGTCTGGAGGCATCTTTCCATTCAGAACAACGTTTCGCTAGCCTGAAAATGCTACCAATATCTCATATGAGTAACAAAAGGAAATTCTATGTAACTAAATGTGTATTTTTGGGAACTTTGTGAACTCTATCAACATTCCGTCCCTGTTCGCTGACAAAATCAGCTCTCTTTATATATCTATATGAATTAATTATGATTAATTTAGATAACAGAGGGGTTGCGCATTTTACAGCTGCTTTTTGCTTTTTTTTTATTCAGATCTTGTCGTTGCAAGATGTGCGGTGGTTGGTTAAATAGTGAGCAATATAATCAGCAGGTTTGACGATTTTTGGGCATTAAGTGCGATTTGTAACTTTAGGTATGAGCGAAATAGTGCGTAACATATTTATGAATTTCGCGGGTTGATGTTTAAATTTCCTGAAATTCGTTAACGTAAATTGACATAAAAAAAGGCCGGCTTGCGCCGACCTTTGCGTGAGATAACAAAAAAATCAGAATGTGGCGTTACGTGGAGTGCGCGGGAACGGAATGACGTCACGAACGTTCTGTACGCCGGTCACGTAGGCAATCAGACGCTCGAAGCCCAGACCAAAACCGGAGTGCGGCACGGTGCCGTAACGGCGCAGGTCGCGGTACCACCAGTAGTCTTCTTTATTAAGACCCATTTCCGCCATGCGCGCGTCAAGTACGTCCAGGCGTTCTTCACGCTGGGAGCCGCCGATAATTTCACCGATACCCGGCGCCAGAACGTCCATTGCGGCGACGGTCTTCCCGTCTTCGTTAAGGCGCATATAGAACGCCTTGATCTCTTTCGGGTAGTTTTTTACGACTACCGGCGCTTTAAAATGCTCTTCCGCCAGATAGCGTTCGTGCTCGGAGGAGAGATCCACGCCCCAGTACACCGGGTTTTCGAACTGCTTACCGCAATTTTCCAGAATGGTGACCGCGTCAGTATAATCCACCTGGGCGAAATCCGCGGAAACGAAACGTTGCAGACGATCGATCGCATCTTTATCAACGCGTTCGGCAAAGAACTGCATGTCATCTGCCCGCTCTTCCAGAACGGCTTTGAAAACGTACTTCAGCATCGCTTCCGCCAGACCTGCCACATCGTTCAGATTAGCAAAGGCGACTTCCGGCTCCAGCATCCAGAACTCTGCCAGGTGGCGGGTGGTGTTGGAGTTTTCCGCACGGAAGGTTGGACCGAAGGTGTAGATTTTGGATAGCGCGCAGGCGTAGGTTTCGCCGTTCAGCTGGCCAGAAACCGTCAGGAATGACTCTTTACCAAAGAAGTCCTTATCGAAATCGACTTTGCCCTGATCGTTGCGCGGCAGGTTTTCCAGATCCAACGTGGAAACGCGGAACATCTCGCCCGCGCCTTCGGTATCAGAAGCGGTAATCAGCGGGGTAGAAACCCAGAAGAAACCCTGTTCGTCAAAGAAGCGGTGCAGCGCCTGCGCCAGGGTATGGCGAACGCGCGCCACGGCGCCAATCAGGTTGGTGCGCGGGCGCAGGTGGGCAACTTCACGCAGGTATTCAATGCTATGGCGTTTAGCCGCCATCGGATAAGTTTCCGGATCGTCTACCCAGCCGCTTACTTCAACATGACTGGCCTGAATCTCAAAGCTCTGGCCCTGACCCTGGGATTCCACGACTTTACCGGTCACGATGACTGAACAGCCGGTGGTCAGGCGCAGCACTTCCTGATTGTAATTGGGAAGAGAATTACTAATAACGGCCTGTACAGGATCAAAGCAGGAACCGTCATAGACGGCGAGGAAAGAAAAGCCAGCTTTAGAATCTCGGCGGGTACGCACCCATCCGCGCACGGTGACTTCGCTGTCAACGGCAACGCGGCCCTGGAGTACGTCGGCTACAGGCACAACGCTCATAATAGTCTCTCTTGTTAGTCCAATAGAAAAATCTGTATACCCCTTCGACAGGGGGATATCTATGTTACCTGTCATCTTCCATCAGACAAGTAGATTTCGCGCAAGAAAGGGGTGTTTTAGGAAATAAATAAGGAGATTGTCTCCTTTACGACGGGAGAGCCTGATATTAAGAGAGTTTTGAGCATTGCCTTTATCCCGCGCAGGGCATTTCGCAATGAAAACAGGGCGGTGAATATGAAACACTTTTCTGAGCGGAAAGGGGACGATAATAAAAATGCGTCCGGTTTTACGGACGCATTTTTTCGCACAGTGTTAGCTGGCTTTTTTGACCGGCGGCAGATCGAAGGCTTTACGCAGGGCACGCACGAAGGCTTTATCGTGGCAAATCGTTTTACCCGGGCTATCGGAAAGTTTCGCTACCGGCTTGCCGTTGCACTCCACCAGCTTAATAACAATATTCAGCGGCTTAACCTGGGGAATATCGCAGGTTAAACGTGTGCCGATACCGAAGCTCAGATTGACCCGTGAGGAGAAGTGGCGATAAAGATCGACCGCTTTCGCCAGGTCGAGATTATCAGAAAATACCAGCACTTTGCTCAGCGGATCGATGCCCAGCTTCTTGTAATGGGCAATAGCCTTCTCGCCCCATTCTACCGGGTCGCCGGAGTCGTGGCGCAGCCCCTGATAGCGGGTTGCAAATTCCGGCCCGAAATCGCGCAGGAAAGCGTCCATCGTGATGCAGTCAGTCAGTGCGATACCTAACCGATCGGGATACTCTTCCAGCCAGGCCGCGAGGGCCGCGCGCTGGCTGCTGGCCAGGTTCGGGCTGATCTGCTGGTGCGCCTGGAACCATTCGTGCGCCTGGGTTCCCATTGGCGTCAGGTTAAGCCGACGCGCCAGATCGTAGTTGCTGGTGCCGGTGAACCACGGCTCCTGCTGCAGACGCTGAACAATGGCCTGCTGCACCTCGCGTGAGAAGCGGCGGCGAGTACCGAAATCCATCAGGCGGAAGCCGGACATATCGACATCAGCGGTGAGACGGTTAAAGTCGGACAGCTTATGTTCAAGGGTATTCAGCGCTGTCGTCACGGTGATTTCCGGCGAGCGGTAGTGGTGCACCAGCTCGCTTATCACCGCCAGCAGCGGAACCTCCCACATGATGACTTCAAGCCATGGCCCGGACAGGCGAATATTCAGCTTACCGTTGTCATTAGTGACGGTAACCTGGCGCGGATCGTAGCGGAAGCCGCGTAGCCAGTCGAGATAATCTGGCGCAAAGAAGGGCAGGCTCGACAACCAGTGATATTCATCGTCCTGCAGCCTCAGGTCGCGCATCGTCTCAACCTGCTCGCGAATCGCATCGGCGTAGATGCCGAGCAGATCGTCCCCGCGGCAGCGGAACTCCGCCGCAACCTGCACATCATTGTAGCGGTGGAAGACAGCCTGCTGCATATGCAGCTTGTAGGCATCCGTATCAAGCAGCGAATGCAGTACAGGAGAAGTGAATTGGGTCATGGTGCGCAGTAGCATCCTCTCACTGGAGCGTTTCCATCAAAACCAAAGCGGTAAAAGGAGGCGGAGTATACCTGTAATACCCGACTCTGTCCCGCGGCGACGGCTGATGGCGACGCTAACGGTCATTTGCGAGGCCTAGTTTAATATATTGAACACGCATCACACCACAAGCTTTGCGCCTGGTCGAGCGCATTTCGTGCCTCTTGTGTTATCAGAATGTAGCAATTTTCATGTTTAGCATTGAAAAGATGAAGATTCTGCATAGCGAGATTTGTGCAACAGGAATAGACTGAGTCGACACTTTACAGGACATGCTAAAGGTTTTTTATGACACAACAGCCCCAAGCCAAATACCGCCACGACTATCGTGCGCCGGAGTATCTGATTAGCGATATCGATTTGACCTTTGACCTGGATGCCGCGAAAACCGTTGTTACGGCTGAGAGCAAGGTCTCCCGCCACGCGGCTGCGTCTGATGTGCCATTGCGTCTGGATGGCGAAGACCTGACGTTGGTTTCTCTGCTGGTTAATGGTCAGCCGTGGAGCGACTATAAGGAAGAAAATAACCAGCTGGCGATCGGCGGATTGCCGGAACATTTCACCCTCACTATCGTCAACGAAATCAGCCCGGCGGCTAATACCGCGCTGGAAGGGCTGTATCAGTCCGGCGAAGCGCTGTGTACCCAATGCGAAGCGGAAGGTTTTCGCCATATTACCTGGTACCTTGACCGTCCGGACGTGCTGGCGCGCTTCACTACCAAAATTATCGCCGACAAGGCCAAATACCCGTTCCTGCTCTCCAACGGTAACCGCGTAGCCCAGGGGGAGCTGGAGAATGGTCGCCACTGGGTTCAGTGGCAGGATCCGTTCCCCAAACCGTGCTACCTGTTTGCGCTGGTGGCCGGTGATTTCGACGTCCTGCGCGATACTTTCAAAACTCGTTCGGGACGTGAGGTTGCGCTGGAGCTGTATGTAGACCGCGGCAACCTCGATCGCGCTCCATGGGCGATGACTTCGCTGCAAAACTCAATGAAGTGGGACGAAACCCGCTTTGGCCTCGAGTACGATCTTGATATCTATATGATTGTCGCCGTTGACTTCTTCAACATGGGCGCCATGGAGAACAAAGGGCTTAACGTCTTTAACTCTAAATACGTGCTGGCGCGCACCGATACCGCGACCGATAAAGACTATCTGGATATCGAGCGCGTCATTGGCCACGAATATTTCCATAACTGGACGGGTAACCGCGTAACCTGTCGCGACTGGTTCCAGCTCAGCCTGAAAGAAGGCCTGACCGTTTTCCGCGATCAGGAGTTCAGTTCCGATCTCGGCTCACGTGCGGTCAACCGCATCAATAACGTGCGTACTATGCGCGGTCTGCAGTTCGCCGAAGATGCCAGCCCGATGGCGCATCCGATTCGGCCGGATAAGGTTATCGAGATGAACAACTTCTACACCCTGACGGTGTATGAGAAGGGCGCTGAGGTGATCCGCATGCTGCATACGCTGCTGGGCGAAGAGAATTTCCAGAAAGGAATGCAGCTGTACTTTGAACGCCATGACGGCAGCGCCGCGACCTGCGATGATTTTGTCCAGGCGATGGAAGACGCTTCGAACGTTGATCTATCCCACTTCCGCCGCTGGTATAGTCAGTCCGGGACGCCGATCGTTACCGTCCATGATGACTACAATCCAGAAACGGAGCAGTACACGCTGACCATCAGCCAGCGCACGCCGCCGACCGCTGAGCAGGCTGAGAAGCTGCCGTTGCATATTCCGTTCGATATCGAACTCTACGACAACGAAGGCAAAGTCATCCCGCTGCAGAAGGGCGGTCACCCGGTGCATCATGTGCTGAACGTGACCCAGGCGGAGCAGACTTTTGTTTTCGATAATGTCTACTTCCAGCCGGTACCGGCGCTGCTATGCGAGTTCTCTGCCCCGGTGAAGCTGGAGTACAAATGGAGCGATCAGCAGCTGACTTTCCTGATGCGCCACGCGCGTAATGATTTTTCCCGCTGGGACGCGGCGCAGAGCCTGCTGGCAACCTATATCAAACTCAACGTTAACCGCCACCAGCAGGGGCAACCGCTGTCGCTGCCGATCCACGTAGCCGATGCTTTCCGCGCCATCCTGCTGGATGAGAAGATCGATCCGGCGCTGGCGGCGGAAATCCTGACGCTGCCTTCGGCGAATGAAATTGCTGAGCTGTTTGCGATTATCGATCCGCTAGCTATCGCCGCGGTGCGTGAAGCGCTGACCCGTACGCTGGCGAAAGAGCTGGCAGACGAGTTCCTGGTGATTTACAACGCCAACAAGCTTGACAGCTACCGCGTTGAGCATGCCGATATCGGCAAGCGTTCTCTGCGTAACACCTGCCTGCGCTATCTGGCGTTTGGCGACGCGGAGCTGGCGGATAAACTGGTTAGCGCGCAGTATCACCATGCGGACAACATGACCGACGCGCTGGCGGCGCTGGCGGCGGCAGTCGCTGCCCAGCTGCCGTGCCGTGATGCATTGATGCAGGAGTATGATGATAAATGGCATCAGGACGGCCTGGTGATGGATAAATGGTTTATCCTGCAGTCAACTAGCCCGGCCGATAACGTCCTGCAGACGGTTCGCGGCCTGCTGAATCATCGTTCGTTCAGCATGAGTAACCCGAACCGCGTCCGTTCTCTAATCGGCGCTTTTGCCGGCAGCAACCCGGCGGCGTTCCATGCCGAAGACGGCAGCGGCTATCAGTTCCTGGTGGAAATGCTCACTGAACTGAACAGCCGTAATCCACAGGTTGCGTCGCGTCTGATTGAACCGCTGATTCGTCTGAAACGCTATGATAACAAGCGTCAGGCGCTGATGCGCGGGGCGCTTGAGCAGCTGAAAGGTCTGGAGAATCTTTCCGGGGATCTGTTCGAGAAAATCAGTAAAGCGCTGGCATAACGCCAGCGCGAGTCCAAACCTGTCGCCCCGCTCGCGCTGCGCGAGCGGGGGAACGCCGCAGTCGTTAACCGTGACTCACTAAGCGTGGTGAGGATTCATTCTTGCCGCGCTGCATCACCCGATGCAGCACTTCCGCTTCCAGTTCGGCCAGCTTCGCCGAGCCGGTGCGCCGCGGACGGGGGATGTCCACCAGCAGATCCAGACCTATTTTTCCCTCTTCTATCAGCAATACGCGATCGGCCATCGCCACCGCCTCGCTGACGTCGTGGGTGACCAGCAGGACGGTAAAGCCATGATCCTGCCACAGAGAAACGATCAGATCCTGCATTTCCAGACGAGTCAGCGCGTCGAGTGCGCCGAGCGGCTCATCAAGCAGCAATAATCCAGGACGATGAATTAACGCACGTGCCAGCGCTACGCGCTGCTTTTGCCCGCCGGAAAGCGCTGCAGGCCATTCACCGGCGCGGTCTTCAAGGCCAACGCTCGCCAGGGCATTAAGCGCCGCCTCACGCCACTGGCCTTTCAGCCCCAGTCCGACGTTGTCGATCACCGTTTTCCACGGCAGCAGGCGGGCATCCTGGAACATCATCCGGGTATCGTCCTGGATTTGTGCCAGCGGCGTCGAGCCCGCCAGCAGCTGGCCGCCGTTGGGCTTTTCCAGCCCAGCCAGCAGCCGCAGCAGCGTACTTTTACCGCCGCCGCTGCGACCGACCACCGCGACGAATTGCCCGGTGGGGATATGCAGATCGAGTTCATTCAGAATCGTCTTGCTGCCGTAACGCTTGCTTACGCCGTTTAACAGCAGCGGAATTCCGGGATTAAGACGCGCGGTTGTCATGCGCTGGCCTCCTGAAGGTGATAAGCCGGATTCCAGCGCAGCCAGACGCGTTCAAGGAGCTGTGCGCTGAAATCGGCCAGTTTGCCGAGAATAGCGTAAAGAATAATGGCGACGACTACGACATCGGTCTGCAGAAATTCGCGAGCGTTCATTGCCAGATAGCCAATACCGGCGTTAGCAGAAATGGTTTCCGCAACAATCAGCGTTAACCACATCAGGCCGAGCGCAAAGCGGATACCGACCATAATTGAGGGCAGGGCGCCGGGCAGGATCACGTGACGGAACAGCGCAAAGCCCGATAAGCCATAGCTGCGAGCCATCTCTACCAGCCCTCGGTCAATGTTGCGGATGCCGTGCCAGGTGTTGATATAAATCGGGAACATCGTCCCCAGCGCCACGAGGAAAATTTTGGCGCTTTCATCAATGCCAAACCATAAAATGACCAGTGGAATCAGGGCGAGGTGCGGCACGTTACGTAGCATCTGAATAGAGGTATCCAGCAGGCGTTCTCCCCAGCGCGAGAGGCCGCTGATAAGCCCGAGAACCAGACCAATGGAGCCGCCGATACTGAAACCAATAAGTGCCCGCCACGAGCTAATGGCCAGATGCTGCCATAGTTCGCCGCTGGCGGAGAGCGTCCAGAAGGCTTTGAGCACGCCTTCCGGCGACGGTAAAATCCGGGTGGAAAGCCAGCCGATGGAGGAGGCGAATTGCCAAATAATCACGCTGCCCACCGGTAAAAGCCAGGGAGCTATGCGGATGAGAAATTTTTGCGAAAGCGTCGCCATGGAGTATTCCTTATTCGCTAGCGTATTGCCCTGTTAAGGGTAATACGCTGGTCGTTAAACGTGCTCAACCCGCTGTAAGGTTTTCAGCGCCGGCGCGCGGCTGCTGGGGCGATGCAGCGCCTGCCAGAAAGTTTCCAGCGCCAGGTCGAGGCGACCCTGCAGATTCGGCGTAAACTGCGGTTTATGCTGATAATCCGTGACCTGGCTATCGTCAGCAAAAACGCCGTGGAGGATCTCCTGAGCTTTCAGCGCATTGAGTACCGGTTTTAAGGCGTAATCCACCGCCAGCATATGCGCGATGGTCCCGCCGGTAGCCAGCGGCAGAACGATTTTGCCTTCCAGCGCGCGTTCCGGCAGCAGATCAAGCAGCGTCTTGAGTGCGCCTGAAAAAGAAGCCTTATAGACCGGCGTGGCAATAATCAGCCCGTCCGCGCCGGCAAGCTGTTCATTAAGCGCGTGAAGAGCGGGGTTATCGAAGCGAGCATAGAGCAGGTCTTCCGGGGCAAAATTCTGCAGGTGCCAGTGGCAAACCTCGATATCCGCCGCGGAGAGGGTCTCTCTGGCGTATTCCAGGAGTGCGCTGGAGCGGGAAGGGTAACGCGGGCTACCCGCAAGTGTTATGACTCGCATATTCTCTCCTTATAACCAAATATTTTCATTTATCTATAATTGATAACATTTAGCCGCAGTGTGACAGAGCGCTTATCTTTCCCTAAATGATTTATCCGGCGTTGGATTGTCAGAAAGCGCATAACGAAGGGGGAAAAGTAAACGTTTGCGTCGGAGATAAGATTTTTTGTCGTAGGTCAATTCCCTTTCCGGGGTGGATCGCACATAATACGCCCCCGGTTTGCACACCGGGAATCCAGGAGAGTTCATGTACTACCCCTTCGTTCGTAAAGCCCTTTTTCAGCTCGATCCTGAGCGCGCTCATGAAGTCACTTTTCAACAATTACGCCGTGTTTCGGGTACCCCGCTGGAAATGTTGGTTCGCCAGAAGGTGCCGGCTAAGCCGGTGACCTGCATGGGACTCACATTCAAGAACCCGCTGGGCCTGGCCGCCGGGCTGGACAAAAACGGCGAATGCATCGATGCCCTTGGCGCAATGGGCTTTGGTTCCATTGAAATTGGTACCGTAACGCCTCGTCCGCAGCCGGGCAACGATAAGCCAAGGATCTTCCGCCTGGTTGATGCCGAAGGTTTGATCAACCGCATGGGCTTTAATAACCATGGCGTGGATAACCTGGTAGAGAACGTAAAAAAAGCGCATTTTGACGGCATTCTGGGGATTAATATCGGTAAGAATAAAGATACCCCGGTAGAGCAAGGCAAAGATGATTACCTGATTTGTATGGAAAAAATCTACGCTTACGCCGGATATATCGCCATTAATATCTCCTCGCCGAATACTCCGGGCTTGCGTACGTTACAATACGGAGAAGCTCTCGACGATCTGCTCTCTGGTATTAAAAATAAGCAGCGTGAACTCCAGGAAAAACATCAAAAATATGTTCCGCTGGCAGTAAAGATCGCTCCGGATCTTTCCGTCGAGGAATTGATCCAGGTTGCGGACAGTTTAGTCCGACATAATATCGATGGGGTCATTGCCACCAATACCACTTTGGATCGTTCACTGGTGCAGGGAATGAAACATTGCGATGAAACCGGTGGGCTTAGCGGGCGTCCGCTGCAGCTGAAAAGTACCGAAATCATCCGTATGCTATCTGAGGAATTAAATGGCCGTCTGCCAATTATCGGCGTCGGCGGTATTGACTCAGTGATTGCCGCTCGTGAAAAGATAGCCGCCGGTGCGACTCTGGTGCAGATTTATTCCGGATTTATTTTTAAAGGTCCGCCGCTGATTAAAGAAATTGTTACCCATATCTAATCTTTTCCCCTTCTGATACTCCACCAGGGCTTTATTTATAGCCCTGGTTGTTTTATATTCCTTCATTGTTGCTTATTTAGACATTTTAGTCTTTTCTTAATTTTTGAAATATTCTGTAGCAGTTTTGCTGTTTATTGCAGATGGATGTGAAAGAGGACGGGGGTAGAAATGCGGATTAAACCTGACGATAACTGGCGCTGGTATTACGATGAAGAGCATGACCGCATGATGCTCGATCTGGCTAATGGTATGTTATTCCGATCCCGTTTTCCCCGCCGGATGCTGACGCCAGATGCCTTCGCCCCTTCCGGATTTTGCGTTGATGACGCCGCACTCTATTTTTCATTTGAAGAAAAATGCCGCGACCTTGAATTATCCAAAGAACAGCGCGCTGAATTAGTGCTCAATGCGCTGGTCGCCATTCGTTTCCTTAAGCCGCAGATGCCGAAAAGCTGGCATTTCACTACTCATCAACAGAGCTGGCAGCCCGGTACCGGTGATGCCGCTAGCGCATGGCTGAGCGATACCGGTCAGCAGGTTAATCTGCTGGTGGTTGAGCCCGGCGAAAACGCTGCGCTGTGCCTGCTAGCGCAGCCGGGACTGACGCTTGCCGGGCGAGTGATGCAGTTGGGGGACGTGATTAAAATTATGAACGACCGACTGCAGCCAGCGACCGCCGTCGCCAGCTACAGCCTGGGCCAGGCGGTTTAAGGCGCCAGCCTTACCGCGGTTTTCGGTACGCAGCTGCAGCACAAAATGGTGCCATCGGCGGCGACCGCATTTTTCTTCAGCGCGCTGACTTCCCCTTCTTCCAGACGGATGCGACAGCTGCCGCAAATCCCTGCCCGGCAGGAGTAAGGAATGCGAATTCCCTGCTGTTCCAGCTGCTCCAGCAAGATCTGCTGATTATTACCGGTAAAGCTCAGTCCCTGCCACTCAATTTCCACCGTTGCGTTCTGCTGAGTCTCAGGCGCCAGCGAATTGTCGCTTTCCCCGGCGCCGTAGGCCTTCGCCGGGCCGCGGGCCAGCACTTCTAACTCATCGCCGACGCGGATCGTGCCGCTATTTCGCGCGATCAAATTCTGGCCAAAATCAACATCGCCATTATCCAGCGCCGTGCGGAATCCCTGTAGGGTGGTTAATGGCTCACCGCCAGGGTGCTTTTGCCCACGTTCCGCGCTGACGGTTGTCAACACGCAGCGGCTGCAGGGTTTCGCGACATCAAAAACGACCTCGCCAATACGCACCACTTTCCAGGTATCTTCCTCCCAGGCGGCCGCGCCGGTCACCAGCAGATTCGGGCGAAATTGTTCTATGCTTACGCTGGCCGGACAGCGATTTTGCAGGTCCCGCAGCGAGGCCTCATTGGCCAGCAGATAGGGAAAGCCGTCGGCAAAGGAGAGGGGGACGGCATCGTGACGTTTTACCCGACGGCTAAGCTCTGGCCCCAGCCAGCGCAGCTGAACGCTGCGGTTGAAAAAACCGCTTAGCCACTGGTTCACCCCGGCCGGGGCAATCAGGGCGGTAAAATGGTTGCCCCAGACTTCGGTCGGCTCCTGCTGCACGGAGAAATCGCTGAAGCGCACGATCGCGCTACTGCCGTCCGGAGCGGTCAGATGCAGACCATCATGGAGCGGCGCGGGAGTAAACTTGACCATTTGCGGGAACTGACGAGCGGTGATAAAGGTGCCATCGGTTTCCGTCACCATAAATATACGATCGAAGGCCAGCCCGCTGATGTCTGCATAAGCGTGGCTCAGGCCAATTCCCCGCATCGATTTGACGGGATGAATAAAAAGTCGCGAAAGGGTTACCATACGCTGCCCCTGGCTTTAAAAATAAGCCTTTAACTTTATGACATGGGGCGCATATTGGCTATAATGCGCACCAATTTTCTTTTAGTAAAAGTGACGATATGAATTCTCTGTTTGCCAGTACGGCTCGTGGGCTGGAAGAGCTGTTAAAAACTGAACTGGAAGGGCTGGGCGCGGTGGACTGCCAGTTGGTCCAGGGCGGGGTCCATTTTCAGGGAGATACGCGACTGTTGTATCAAAGCCTGATGTGGAGCCGACTGGCTTCGCGGATTATGCTGCCGCTGGGGCAGTGCAGCGTATACAGCGACCTGGATCTGTATCTTGGCGTGCAGGCCATTCCATGGACGGAGATTTTCAGCCAGGATGCCACTTTTGCCGTGCATTTTAGCGGGCTGAACGAAGAGATCCGCAACAGCCAGTATGGGGCGCTGAAGGTTAAAGATGCCATCGTCGACAGCTTTACGCGTAAGAATTTGCCGCGTCCCAACGTCGATCGCGAAAACCCCGATCTGCGCATTAACGTCTGGCTGAATAAAGAGACCGCGCATATCTCTCTGGATCTCAGCGGCGAGGGCCTGCACCTGCGCGGCTACCGCGACGGTACCGGTATGGCGCCAATCAAAGAAAATCTGGCCGCGGCGATAGTGATGCGTTCCGGCTGGGCTACCGGTACGCCGCTGCTCGATCCCATGTGCGGTTCCGGTACGCTGTTGATTGAAGCGGCGATGCTGGCGACCGATCGGGCGCCGGGTTTACACCGCGGCCATTGGGGTTTCGGCGGCTGGGCGCAGCATGATGATGCTATCTGGAAAGAGGTGAAGTCCGAAGCGCAAACCCGCGCCCGTCAGGGGCTGGCGGCGTATGAGTCGCGCTTTTACGGTTCCGACGTTGACGCCCGGGTTATCGAACGCGCGCAGCGTAACGCCCGCCGTGCCGGTATTGGCGAGCTGGTTACCTTCGAAGTGAAAGATGTTGCCCAGCTGAGCAACCCGTTGCCGAAGGGCCCTTACGGGACAGTGATTAGCAACCCTCCATACGGCGAGCGTCTGGAGAGCGAGCCGGCGCTGATTGCCCTGCATAGCCTGCTGGGGCGGATTATGAAAAACCAGTTTGGCGGCTGGAACCTGTCGCTGTTTAGCGCCTCGCCGGATCTGCTGAGCTGCCTGCAGCTGCGCGCCGATAAGCAGTTCAAAGCGAAAAACGGCCCGCTCGACTGTGTACAGAAGAATTACCACCTTGCGGAAAACGAAGGCGGCAAAACCGCGATGCTGGCGGAAGATTTCGCCAACCGCCTGCGTAAAAACCTGAAAAAATATGAGAAGTGGGCGCGCCAGGAAGGTATTGAATGCTATCGCCTGTATGATGCCGACCTCCCGGAATACAACGTCGCTATTGACCGTTACGCCGATTGGGTTGTGGTGCAGGAGTATGCGCCGCCGAAAACCGTTGACGCGCATAAAGCCCGTCAGCGTCTGTTCGATATTATTGCTGCCACCATTGCCGTGCTTGGGATTGCGCCGAATAAGCTGGTGTTGAAAACCCGCGAGCGGCAGAAAGGTAAAAATCAGTACCAGAAAATGGGCGAAAAAGGTGAATTCATTGAGGTGCAGGAGTATAACGCGCGTCTGTGGGTTAATCTGACCGACTATCTGGATACCGGGCTGTTCCTCGACCACCGTATCGCTCGCCGCATGTTGGGGCAGATGAGTAAAGGTAAAGACTTCCTCAATCTGTTCTCCTATACCGGCAGCGCCAGCGTTCACGCCGGCCTTGGCGGCGCGCGATCCACGACCACGGTTGATATGTCGCGTACCTACCTCGAATGGGCTGAGCGTAACCTGCGCCTCAATGGTTTAACCGGTCGCGCGCATCGCCTGATGCAGGCCGATGTGCTGGGCTGGCTGCGGGAGACGACCGAACAGTTCGACCTGATCTTTATCGATCCGCCCACCTTCTCCAACTCGAAGCGTATGGATGACGCCTTTGACGTTCAGCGCGACCATTTGCGCCTGATGACCGATTTAAAACGTCTGCTGCGTAAAGGCGGCACGATTATGTTCTCAAACAACAAACGCGGTTTCCGTATGGATCATGACGGGCTGGCGCAGCTGGGCCTGAAGGCGCAGGAGATTACGCAAAAAACGCTGTCTCAGGACTTTGCCCGCAACCGTCAGATTCACAACTGCTGGCTGATTACCGCAGCCTGAAAGGAATAAAGAATGTCTTTAATTAGTATGCACGGCGCCTGGCTCTCTTTCAGCGATGCGCCGCTGCTGGATAATGCTGAACTGCATATCGAAGATAACGAACGTGTCTGCCTGGTGGGGCGCAACGGCGCGGGTAAATCGACCCTGATGAAGATCCTCAACCGAGAACAAGGTCTTGATGATGGGCGCATTATCTATGAGTTGGATCTGGTTGTGGCGCGTTTGCAGCAGGATCCGCCGCGTGACGTCACCGGAACCGTGTATGACTTTGTGGCGGAAGGGATTGCTGAGCAAGCAGCATACCTTAAGGGTTATCACGATGTTTCGCAGCTGGTGATGACCGATCCGAGCGACAAGAATCTCAATGAGCTGGCGCGTCTGCAGGAACAGCTGGACAATTTAGGGCTGTGGCAGCTCGACAGTCGTATTAATGAAGTGCTGGAACAGTTGAATCTGGATCCTAACGCCGAGCTATCATCGCTCTCCGGCGGCTGGCTGCGTAAAGCGGCCCTCGGTCGCGCGCTGGTCAGCGGGCCGCGGGTGCTGCTGCTCGATGAACCGACCAACCACCTCGATATTGAAACCATCGACTGGCTGGAAGGTTTCCTGAAGATGTTTAAAGGCACCATCATCTTTATTTCGCATGACCGTTCTTTTATTCGCAATATGGCGACGCGCATTGTCGATCTCGATCGAGGCAAGCTGGTGACCTATCCGGGTAACTACGATCAGTATCTGCTGGATAAAGAAGAAGCGCTGCGCGTAGAAGAGCTACAGAACGCGGAGTTCGATCGCAAGCTGGCGCAGGAAGAAGTGTGGATCCGTCAGGGGATCAAAGCGCGCCGAACCCGTAACGAAGGACGCGTGCGGGCGTTAAAGGCCATGCGTCGCGAACGCGGCGAGCGTCGTGAAGTGATGGGCAGCGCGAAGATGCAGGTTGAAGAGGCCGCGCGTTCGGGCAAGATTGTGTTCGAAATGGAGAATGTTAACTACCAGGTTGATGGCAAGGTGCTGGTTAAAGACTTCACCGCCCAAATCCAGCGCGGCGACAAAATTGCGCTGATTGGCCCGAACGGCTGCGGCAAAACTACGCTGCTGAAGCTAATGCTCGGTCAGCTGCAGGCGGATAGCGGGCGTATTCATGTAGGCACCAAGCTGGAAGTGGCCTACTTCGACCAGCACCGCGCGGAACTTGATCCGGATAAAACGGTGATGGACAACCTTGCGGAAGGTAAACAGGAAGTGATGGTGAACGGCAAGCCGCGCCACGTCCTGGGCTATCTGCAGGATTTTATGTTCCATCCGAAACGCGCGATGACGCCGGTGCGTGCGCTATCGGGCGGCGAGCGCAACCGTCTGCTATTGGCGCGTCTGTTCCTTAAGCCCAGCAACCTGTTGATTCTCGACGAACCGACAAACGATCTGGATGTCGAAACCCTCGAACTGCTGGAAGAGCTCGTCGACGGCTATCAGGGAACCGTGATGCTGGTTAGCCACGACCGTCAGTTTGTCGATAATACGGTAACAGAGTGTTGGATCTTTGAAGGCGCAGGGCAAATTGGCCAATACGTTGGCGGCTATCATGACGCCCGCGGTCAGCAAGCGCAGTACCTCGCGCGTAAGCAGCCGGTTTCCAAAAAGAGTGTTGAAGTTGCTCAACCGAAAGCAGAAAGTGTCAAACGTGCTGCCAGCAAACTAAGCTATAACCTGCAGCGCGAGCTGGAACAGCTGCCGCAGAAGCTGGAAGAACTGGAAGCCCAGCTGCAGAATTTGCAGGAGCAGGTTGCCGACCCTTCTTTCTTTGGTCAGTCGCATGACCATACGCAGCAGGTACTGGCGCAGCTGAGTGAAGCGGAGCAGGCGCTGGAAGCCGCCTTCGAACGCTGGGAATATCTTGAAGGGCTAAAAAACGGCGCATAAGCTGAGGAGTTTTCATGTGCGATCATCATCATGCTGCGCGGCATATTCTGTGCCGACAATGTGATCTGCTGGTGGCTTTGCCGCAGCTGGAGCATCGCCAGAAAGCTGCATGTCCGCGCTGCGGAACGACATTGACAACGTCATGGGACGCGCCACGGCAGCGTCCTACCGCGTATGCGCTGGTCGCGTTGTTCATGTTGCTGCTGGCCAATTTGTTTCCCTTCATCTATATGAAGGTCGGGGGGATTAGCAGCGAAATTGAATTGCTGGAAATCCCGAACGTCCTCTTCACCGAGGACTATGCCAGCCTCGGCACGTTCTTTTTGCTTTTCGTCCAGCTGGTGCCGGCTTTTTGTCTGGTCACTATACTCCTGCTGGTCAACCGGGTGCGCATGCCATCCGGGCTGAAAGCGTTTCTGGCGCGTATTCTGTTTCATCTTAAAACCTGGGGAATGGCGGAAATCTTTCTCGCCGGGGTACTGGTCAGCTTCGTTAAGCTGATGGCCTATGGCGATATTGGCGTTGGCCTGAGCTTTGTCCCGTGGTGTATGTTCTGCGTATTACAGCTGCGGACGTTCCAGTGCGTGGATCGCCGCTGGCTGTGGGATGATATTGCGCCAATGCCGGCTATCAAGCAGCCGCTGAAAGTTGGCGTGTCCGGACTGCGTCAGGGGCTGCGTTCATGCTCATGCTGTACAGCGGTGTTGCCGATTGATGAGGCCGTCTGTCCGCGCTGTCATACAAAGGGGACTGCCCGGCGTAAAAACAGCCTGCAGTGGACGCTGGCGCTGTTAATGACTTCGCTAATCCTTTATATGCCCGCCAATATTCTGCCGATCATGATTACCGATCTGCTTGGCGATAAAATGCCTTCCACCATTATGGCGGGGGTGATCCTGCTGTGGAGCGAAGGATCCTATCCAGTGGCGATGGTGATATTCATCGCCAGTATTATGGTGCCAACCTTAAAAATGATCGCCATTGGCTGGCTCTGCTGGAACGCCAGCGGCAGGGGAGATCGCGACTCAGAGCGCATGCATCTGATTTATGAAGTCGTCGAGTTTGTTGGCCGCTGGTCAATGATTGATGTGTTTGTCATCGCAGTCCTCTCCGCTCTGGTGCGCATAGGTGGGTTAATGAATATCTACCCGGCGATAGGGGCGGTGATGTTTGCGCTGGTGGTAGTGATGACAATGTTTTCGGCCATGACCTTTGACCCGCGTTTGTTGTGGGATCGTGAGCCAGATTCAAGCCATGAGGAAAGACTGCAGCATGGAAAATAAGAGCGGAGAAGCGAAGGTGCAAAAGGTGAAGAACTGGTCACCGGTGTGGATCTTCCCGATAGTGACGGCGCTAATTGGCGCCTGGATTCTTTTTTATCACTATAGCCACCAGGGGCCGGAAGTGACCCTGATCACAACCAATGCCGAAGGCATTGAAGGGGGAAAGACCCGTATTAAAAGCCGCAGCGTTGACGTCGGCGTGATTGAAAGCGCAACGCTGACGGACGACCTGACTCACGTGGAGGTTAAAGCCCGACTGAATTCTGGCATGGAAAAACTGCTTCATCAGGATTCGGTTTTTTGGGTGGTTAAGCCGCAGGTTGGTCGTGAAGGTATCAGCGGCCTCGGCACGCTATTGTCCGGCGCCTATATCGAACTGCAACCGGGGACCAAAGGCTCTGTCCCTGCGCAGTATCCGCTGCTGGATTCACCGCCGCTGGCCTCACCCGATGCGAAAGGCATTCGTATTCTACTGGAAAGTAGCAAAGCGGGTCAGCTGTCACCCGGCGACCCGGTGCTTTTCCGCGGCTATCGTGTAGGTTCGGTGGAAACCAGCACCTTCGATGCGCAAAAACGCAATATCACCTATCAGCTGTTTATTAGCGCGCCTAACGATCGGCTGGTCACTAATAACGTGCGTTTCTGGAAGGACAGCGGTATTGCGGTGGATCTGACCGCGGCCGGCATGCGCGTTGAGATGGGATCGCTGTCGACGCTGTTTGGCGGCGGCGTCAGCTTTGATATCCCTGAAGGACTCCCGCTAGGGGAACCGGTGGCGAATAAAACCGAATATCATCTGTTTGACGATCAACGCAGCATTCAGGACTCTGTGTTCACTCAACACATTGACTACGTGATGTTCTTTAAAGATTCTATTCGCGGTCTGCAGCCCGGCGCGCCGGTTGAATTCCGCGGTATCCGTCTTGGGACCGTAGGCAAGGTACCATTCTTTATTCCAGGCCTGAAGCAGAACATAAACGACGATTACCGTATCCCGGTAGAAGTGCGAATTGAGCCGGAACGCCTGATCAATCAGTTAGGCGCCGATCCTGATATTCGTAAGCATATCGATGATCTAATGAATCGCGGGCTGCGCGGTTCGCTTAAAACCGGCAATCTGGTGACCGGCGCGCTGTATATCGATCTCGACTTCTATCCGAAAGCCCCTGCGCGCGGCAAGATGCAGGAATTTGGCGGTTATCCGATTATTCCGACCGTAAGCGGTGGTCTGGCGCAGATCCAGCAGCGCCTGATGGATGCGCTGGATAAGATTAATAATCTGCCAATTAATCCACTGCTGGAGCAGGCAACCAGTACGCTGGCGCAAAGTGAAAAAACCATGCAGCACGTACAGGCGACGCTCGACAGTCTGAATAAGATCACCTCAAGTCAGTCTATGCAGCAGCTGCCGGGTGATATGCAGAGTACGCTACGTGAACTTAATCGTAGTATGCAGGGCTTCCAGCCTGGCTCCGCGGCTTACAATAAGATGGTTGCGGATATGCAGCGTCTCGACCAGGTGCTGCGCGAACTGCAGCCGGTACTGAAAACGCTTAATGATAAGAGCAATGCGCTGGTATTTGAGGCGAAGGATAAAAAAGATCCGCAGCCGAAGGGAGCGAAATAATGAAGAAATGGCTAATAGCGGCGGCGGTATGCGCGTTGACGGCATGCAGCAGCGGCGGTGAGAGTAAAACTTACTACCAGCTTCCCGTGGCTCAGGGCGGCGCGCAAAGCGCCGCACACCAGAGCAAAAATTTGCTTTGGGTCGAGCAGGTCAGTATTCCGGATTATCTTGCCGGTAACGGGGTGGTCTATCAGACCACCGATGTTCAGTATGTGATTGCAAATAACAATCTGTGGGCGAGTCCGCTCGATCAGCAGCTAAGAACGACGCTGGTGGCGAACCTTAGCAATCAGCTTCCCGGCTGGGTCGTAGCTTCTCAACCGCTGGGTAGCGAGCAGGATACCCTAAACGTATCCGTCAGCGGTTTTCACGGTCGTTACGATGGTCGGGTTATCGTTAGCGGTGAGTGGTTACTGAAGCATCAGGGACAGCTGATTAAGCGGCCATTCCATATCGAGCTCAAGCAACAAGAAGATGGCTACGATGCGATGGTGAAAACGCTCGCTCAGGCCTGGACTCAGGAAGCGGCGGCGATTGCCAGCGAGATTAACCGCTTGCCATAAGTAAAATTAATAAGAAAAAAAGCCGCAGCGAAAATGAAAATCGCAGCGGCTTTTTTATTTGTCTCATCAGATTGTTACTTGTGCTGGTTCACAGTTTTTGTACAAATGAAGTTTCATGTAGCTCACAAATATGACAATGGCGTGAATTTTGCGCATTGACGCTATCCCCGATTCGCGGTATTCGTTAACCGTGGTTGCGTATTTAGTGACCATTGTTTTCTTTTCCACCAGATCAAAGAATGAGGGAAACGAGGCATGAAGAGACAAAAACGAGATCGCCTGGAACGGGCACATCAGCGTGGGTACCAGGCCGGTATTACCGGAAGGTCGAAGGAAATGTGTCCTTACCAGACCTTAAACCAGAGGTCTTATTGGCTGGGAGGCTGGCGAGAGGCCATGGAGGACAGGGTACAAATTGCCTGACTGTCTCTTTAAAAAGAAGCCTCCGCTGCGCGGGGGCTTCGCCGTTTATAAGCGTGACTGCTTATATCAGAATGAGGAAGTGTCCTGGAACAGGCCCACTTTCAGATCGGTTGCGGTGTAGATCAGACGATCGTCAACCAGCACTTCACCATCCGCCAGGCCCATAATCAAACGACGATTTATCACGCGTTTGAAATGAATGCGGTAGGTTACTTTCTTCGCCGTTGGCAGTACCTGGCCGGTGAGCTTGACTTCACCTACGCCTAGCGCACGACCTTTACCTTCGCCACCTAACCAGCCCAGGTAGAAGCCCACCAGCTGCCACATGGCATCCAGACCCAGACAGCCCGGCATCACCGGGTCACCAATGAAGTGGCAACCGAAGAACCACAGATCCGGGTTAATATCGAGTTCTGCCTCGACATAACCTTTGTCATAGTTACCACCGGTTTCGGTCATTTTGATGACGCGGTCCATCATCAGCATATTTGGCGCCGGCAGTTGAGGGCCTTTCGCGCCAAATAGTTCACCACGACCGGAGGCAAGAAGGTCTTCTTTTGTATAGGATTCGCGTTTATCTACCATGTTTTCAGTAAGCCTTATTTTGAGTTCGGGACGCAGGATAGCTAACACGTGTAAGCTGAACAAGTCCGATCAGTTCGAACCTGAACCGCCTAACCAGCGTAGCGGCCACGGAAAGCGATGACGACTCTCTTGCTGTGTCGCCTGCGCAATCCGCTCCTGTATGGTTTGCCGTAAAGTTTGTCCTTCGCCGTCCCAGAGTAACTGGGTCAGAATGGGCAGCGCTTCGGTTACGTCATCGACCGCCCAGATAAAGAACTGTTCATCCGCAACCGCCTGTTGCAGCTCCTGCGCCAGGCTCAGATGACGAATGTTGGCGGAAGGTATAATGACGCCTTGTTTACCGGTCAGCCCACGCTGCTGACAAATAGCAAAGAAGCCTTCAATTTTCTCATTGAGCCCACCTACCGGCTGTACGCGACCAAACTGATCGACTGAGCCGGTAATGGCGATACTTTGATTAATCGGCACATTGGCCAGAGAACTGATCAGCGCGCACAGTTCGGCCATGGATGCACTGTCGCCATCCACTTCACTGTACGACTGTTCGAAGGTCAAAGATGCGGTGAAGGGGAGCTGTTGTTCAAGCTCCAGCTCGGACATCAGGAATGCCTGCATAATCATCATGCCTTTCGCATGAATATTGCCACCCAGTTCCGCCTTGCGCTCAACATCAATAAATTCACCGTCGCCAATATGCACGACGCAGCTGATACGAGAAGGCTCGCCAAACGCGCGCGGATGGCCCGGAAACTCGATGACTGAGAGGGCGTTGATCTGCCCTACGCATTCGCCTTCCGTCTCGATCAGGATTTGCTCCTGCAGGATTTCATCCTGGATGCGTTCGGCAAGATAGCCTTCGCGCCACAGACGACGCTCAAGCATGGTTTGCATCTCTTCGGCGCTAATCTCGTCACCTTCACAGAAGGCGGTGGCTTCGCGAAGCTGGCGGGCGATCCACAGTATGCACAGGGGCAAGGTTTCCTGGTCACCGGTATAGCGAGCGCCTTCCTGAATCAACAGCGGCCAGGCGGTAGCGGACAGCCCCGGAAGTTCGAGCCGCTGGGCATTTTGCCAGACCCATTGACACCACTGCTTAAGCGTCTCTGCATCAGCGATTTGCAGGTTATCTTCATATTCGCTGTAGATAGCCTGAGCAGAAAGCTCGGGCTCCATCTCCTGAAAATCAGCAAGAGATTCCCGCTCGCCGACCAGGATCACTTTCAGGCTCAAAGGCATAGAGGGAATGCTCACCGGAAGAGGGCGAGACTCATCAAATGACAGCCAGTCAAAACGCTGGCGAGCCACCATATTTTTTAGCCGCATCCATAGCAGAGGCTGAGCCAGTAAGGCCCGCAAGGAGAGGATCAGTACGCCGCCATTAGCCCGATGGACAAGACCCGGTTGTAAAGCGATCTCGCCGTTAAACTGGCGCACGCAGCCAAATAGCTGCTCCGCTTCGACCCAATCTGCCGCTTCGACCGGCGCGACGCTTGCGAAATTATCTTCAGCGGTTTGCGCCGGCGAGAGCGAGATTTTTCCGCCATCAATCTGATAGCGTACTCCGCAGAGGGATTCCGGCGGTTGATGTAAAGTACGAGTTTCGTTAGCGAGCCATTGCAGGTACTCCGGCTCTTCCGGAATTTTAACCAGCATAAATGGCGAAATGGCTGGAGTGACCAGAAGCTGCTCCAGGGCATAGAATAAACGGGGTTGCAGTTCGCCTGAGAGGGATGCCTCTGCGTGAGCTAAGTCGGCTTGTGCAAACAGCGCCTGATAACTTTCCGTATCAGGAGCGAGGTCGTTTCGGGTAAGTTTCGTAATGGTCAAAGTCGCTGTTTTTTAGTCAGATGTAAAACGCGCGATTATACATTATGCGGCGTCTGAGCACACGGGGGATTGCGATTGTCACGGCGATCGGCCATCTACCAACATCACGAAAGATGATTTATTCTCAGCACATCGAGAAAAAACTGATATCCTGAAATGAGTTACACGGTCACATTGAGATCGCAATGAAATATCAACAACTGGAAAATCTCGAAAGCGGCTGGAAATGGACATATCTGGTAAAAAAGCATCGGGAAGGTGAGCTTATTACCCGCTACATTGAAGCCAGCGCTGCGCAAGCGGCGGTCGATCTATTACTGACGCTTGAAAATGAACCCGTGCTGGTGAATACCTGGATTGAGCATCATATCAACCCAGAGCTGGTTAACCGCATGAAGCAGACGATCCGCGCGCGACGCAAACGTCATTTTAACGCGGAGCATCAGCATACGCGTAAAAAGTCTATCGATCTGGAGTTTATGGTCTGGCAACGCCTCGCCGGTCTGGCTCAAAGACGGGGTAAAACGCTGTCGGAAACCATTGTGCAGTTGATTGAGGATGCTGAGCATAAAGAGAAGTATGCCAGCAAGATGTCGAGCCTGAAGCATGATTTGCAGGTTCTGCTAGGTAAAGAGTAGCAATTGGGGCGAGGGTATAAGCGCCTCAACGTTCTGCAGCTTTGACTTTGATGACAGCAGTTGAAGCAAAAAAAACCCCGCATCGCGGGGTTTTTTATTAACGAGATAACTTAAGCCTGCGGCTGAGTTACAACGTCTTTGTAGCCTTTAACTTCGATTTCTACGCGACGGTCCGGCGCCAGGCAGTCGATCAGAGCTGCGCGTGCTTTCACGTTGTCACAGGTGTTGCCAGTAACCGGGTTGGATTCACCCATACCGCGAGCGGAGATTTTGCTGGCCGGGATACCTTTAGATACCAGGTAATCAACAACGGACTGAGCACGTTTCTCAGACAGCTGCTGGTTGTAGGCATCGGAACCGATACGGTCGGTGTAGCCCAGAACAACTGCGGAACCGTCTTTCGGATCCATGTTGCTCAGCTGGGTGTACAGCTGATCCAGAGCCTGCTGACCTTCTGGTTTCAGAGTAGATTTGTTGAAGTTGAACAGAACGTCAGACTTCAGGGTGAAGTGCTTGGTAGTCACTTCCGGAGCCGGAGCCGGAGCCGGAGCTACAACCGGAGCAACATCTTCCTGACCGAAACGGTAGGAAACACCCAGGCTCAGCATGCCGTTATCAGGACGGGTACCAACGGTGCCTGCGTCGCCGATGTTGTTAACCCACTGGTATTCCAGACGGGTTGCGATGTCACGAGTAACAGCCCACTCTAAGCCACCCGCGAATACCGGGGATACGCCAGTGTCGTGTTCGCTACGGGAAACACCGGTAGAAGCGTAGTTACCTTTGGAGTCAGCGCGCCAAACCATGCCGCCCAGACGGGTATAGATGTCCAGATCGTCAGTGATTGGGTAACCCAGTTTAGCAGTCAGCTGAACGCCCTGAGCTTTGAAAGCGCCGTTGTCTACGCTGCCTTTATAAGCCATGCGGCCCAGCCAGTCGTAACCCATTTCGAAACCGAGGTACGGGTTAACCTGGTAACCACCGAACGCACCAGCACCCAGCTGATCGTTACGAACTGGACCATTGTTACCTTTGAAACCGTTACCGTAGAAACCGGTATCGTGATACTGGGACCAGCCCAGCTTACCACCTGCATACCAGGTGTTATCTTTCGGAGCGGCCTGCGCTACGGTAGCGAAGCCAGCCAGTGCCACTGCAATCGCGATAGCTGTCTTTTTCATTTTTTGCGCCTCATTATCATCCAAAATTCGCCATGAAGGTTCAGAAGACCTCACGGTTAAATCCTTCACCCGGGGCGTGACTTGTTGTTAACTGTGCTGATACATGCAGCGTAAGCCGATCACCCCTGGCGATGTAAAGTCTACAACTTAGTTAGAAACTTACAAGTGTGAACTCCGTCAGGCATATGAAAAAAAAGGGTTGTGTACGCTATGTTTAACAAATAGGGTTGGCTTCAATCGAGGCAAAAAAAGTCGCGAACCCGCATCAGACAAGCATTTTAACAAAAACGCCCGCGATGAAAGCCAATCTCAGTCGCGGGCAAAAAAAATTCCAGGATTAATCCTAAACTCAGTTAATGATACAGGTTTGAGTGAATTTTTAGCCCGGAATGTTGTCTGCCAGGCTGAGCGGTATTTCTTACCGGACGCATGATAAAGCCCATCGCGTGACCTTCTTCTGCAGCGGCAACCAGTCGTTCATGTTCCTCAACGGTGAGTTCTTCCGACAGCCAGCCAATGACCACGCTATAGTTTCCCGTGCGCAGTGAGCGAACCATTGATTCGAGCGTATCAGCAGGGGAGAGCTGACTGATTTGCATCACCTTGGATAGCGGCAAACCGGATGACTGTACCCATTCGCGACTCAGCTTCTGCTGTGGTGTCAGCCAGAGCTGCCAGCGCGACTGCTGACCAAGCTGTTGTAATAAAGGAAGCAGTAGCAGTTGCGTCATCATGGGCTGATCTTCTCGATAGACTATTTCACTGATCAGCCCGTTAGCTGGCTGTTCGGTAGCGTCATGGGAGCGACGACGTACTGAAGTAGAAGTCAGTGGTGAACGATTTGCGTGAGCTGATGTAAACATAGTCTATCCCGCCTGTGGGTTACTGTATGCATATACAGTATATGCGACAGGATGAAAGATCAACTCTATTTTCTCGTTTTCTGGATGAAATTTGTACATCTTTGGCAATGAAGACAAGCTGACAGCGTTGAGTGATGGGGTGTACAGAATGTGAATTCATCGTTGTGGTCATTTCTTCTTTAAAAAATTCCTCCCACAAATTATGACGTTAACCATTTACAAATCGCGGGTGACGCCATGCTTTATGTTCTCCGGGTTGATTAATATTAATTAAGCATTTTACCTTTCCTGCTTTTTACTTCATCAAAAGGCTATTTTCGGAAAGCTGCTCGCAAAAAAACAAGCTGAGTAAAATAAAGAGATAATTCATGTTGCTGCATAAAGGGAACTCCCTTATTTTCTTATTAGCGGATCCGTTAGCAAATTTATGTCTTATTTACATGATTAACAAAGGAATAATCATGAAGAAACTCGTATGTCTTAGGATCCATCAGTTTCGGGCATGTTTGTCTCCATTAGGAAAAATAAGCTGTCGGCCCTTATTTGGTGGCTATAGCCTGGCGATAGATAATACCGTGTTTGCCATGATGGCTGAGGGGGAGATCTATCTTCGGGTTTGTGAGCAGAGTGCGCAGTATCGCGTGGCGCATAAAAACCCGCTGTTGAAGATGCAGAAGAATGGCCGTCTGGTTGCGCTTAAGTACTATCATATAGATGAAGGGCTTTGGCGTGACAGCAAAATGCTTTTTCATTTATCAGCGCTATCATTACAGACCGCTCGTAATGAAAAACATCGGCAGCGACATTCCGGAAGATTAAAGAATCTTCCAAATATTAGTTTTCACATGGAGCTCCAGTTGATTAATTCAGGTATCAAAGATGAATTAACGCTGCGAAAAATTGGCGCTAAAGAAGCCTGGCTCAGACTACGAAAAATGAATAAAGCGCTAACGGTAAACGTCCTTTATTCATTAGAGGGAGCTATTGCGGGCGTGCATGCGGCCACGCTCCCGACGCAACAGCGTCAGGAGCTTGAGGAGTGGGCGGCGGTACAGGTACAGGAGATGGAGGCCTACTCAGGTTGAATCTCAACCTGTCGCTGTAGCCGACAAATTTCTGGCAGTAGCGCCAGCAGCAGTCCAATTTGCTGCAGAACTAAAGGCTCTTTGCTGTCGGCGCGAGGGTCAAGATGGTGGATCCGGGTCTGCAGGCTTGCTAAAGCCTGCTGTACCCGTAGTTCATCGGTTGGCGAATGGTGCAGCGCGTCATCCACATAACACACGGCATCGTCCAGCAGCGCCAGAATATCTGGTGTTGTCAGCTTTTCCCTGTGGGCTCCCAGAGCAGAGATGTAGCTGGTAAAGGTATGGTTCAGGCAGAGCAAACGAAAAGCAGTTTCCCGCATTTGTGAGCCCGCTTTGGGTTCTGTTGATAAGTTCGATACGACAGAGGCCAGTTCGCTATCCCGGTTATGCGCGGCTCTGCGTGCAACACGATAGGCCAGGCGGTTGTCGCGCCCCTGGTGATATTGCTCAAGAATGGCATCTAAATATCGGCAGTTGGCATTGATTGCTTGCTCGAGCACTCGAGGGAGATTGCGGAATTTCCAGTCCGGCCAAATAAAACTCACTGCGGCCCAGGCGATAGCGCAGCCAATCAGAGTGTCGAATATGCGCGGTAGGGCAACTTCAAAACCTTCTCCCAGGAGGTTAAAACAGAGCAAGACAAGGAGCGTAATGAACATTGTCGCGTGGGCGTACTGCACATTACGGAAAGCGAAGAACAGCACGCCGGTCAGGACAATCAAAAGCAGCTGGCCTTCAACGGACGGGACGAGGAGCAGTACCGGCAGGCCGATGGCCACACCAATCAAGGTCCCGATTATCCTTAACGCCAGCCGATGGCGAGTGGCGTTATAGTTTGGCTGACAAACAAACAGGCTGGTCAGTAATATCCAGTAGCCATGGTTCAGTCCGGTCAATTGGATAAAGGCATAACCAGCGCACAGGACTATCGACATTCGAACTGCATGACGAAACAGGGCTGACTCAGGAGACATATTACTGCGCAAGCGCAGCCAGATATCGCTAAATCCGTTAGGCTGGTCGTCGGCTAACAGGTTTTCCGTACTGTGAATGGACTGTTCGGTGGTCTGGACCGATTCAATTGTCGCCAGCTGGGCGTCAATAGCCCGTAAGTTATTCAGCAAAAAACCCAGCGCTTTAATCTGTTCCGCTGGCGCGCCGCTGGCCTTAACGCGATCGAGCGCTGCGTCAAGATGCATAAAAGCGCGCTCAAAATGAGTGTCGTGCAGGTAGGGCTCGCGCAGCAGAATGGCACGCGACAGTTTCTGGCAGGCCTGCGCCTGCATTGATAGCATACGCTGAAAGCGGAACATCACATCGCTATAACGAAAATGTTCGCGTAGCGTTTGGTACTGAATATGCGATGAACTCGCACGTTCATGGATATCCTGCGCCACGAAATAGTACTGTAACGTGCGGCGAGTACCGCGCTGGCCGCGATCTCCGCGCAGACGAGTCAGCAGGGAAACTTTGGTCTGGTTCAGCGTAGTCACCAGCTGGCCGTTGGCTATTGCCAGGTCATAGAGCGGGGCCTGGCTTTCATCTTCTATATCCGGATCGAATAGCCGGGATTTAAGCTCTAGATAGCGGGCGAGCTGCTCATAGCTACGTGCCAGATTGTCCTGAAGGGGACGGATAGGGAAAATCAGATGCCCGGCGAGGGTGAGCAGGTTGTACCACACCGCGCCAGCCAGCAAAAACAGCGGCTGGAGATACCATTGGCTGTAAAGCGTTACCCCCAACATGGTGTAGATGGCAATTAATAGCGCGCCAAAGGCGATGGTGGCGTAGCGCTGTCCCAGACCACCAAGCAAAATAAAGCCGATAGTGGAAACGGTTAATCCTGCCGCGAATAACCAGGGCCAGGGGAAGAGAAGCTCCACCGAGGCCGAAGCGATAAAGAAGCATACAAGGGTAATGGCCAGATTACGCAGACGTCCTGCCAGACGATCGTCCAGGTCAGTCAGCGCCGCGGCCACGACGCCAAGCGTTAAAGGGATGGTGAGTTTTACTTCGCCGAGCCACCAGGGAAATGCGGTCGTACCGCAGAGTGCGATGAATATCCTGATGTAATATAACCAGGCACTGTTCCAGGTATAGCGGCGTAGCAGGGGGCTGAGCATTTCTCTGTTCCATTCAATTACTGAAAGCGGCGACGCGCGTTGGCTTCACGCGCAGCACGAGCGGTCTCAACGGAAACGACTCGCCGGCCTACCGGCCACAAAGCAATCGCGGCGATTTTAAAATTGGCGATGCCTACCGGAATGCCGATGATGGTCAGACACTGGGCGATCCCACAAAAGATATGCATCAGGCACAACCACCAGCCGAAGAAAATAAACCATAAAATATTCAACAACGTTCCGCCCGCGTTAAGCAGGCTATTCTTTCCCTGAGGGTCGAGTTCATCAACATGAATGGCTTCATTACCATAGGGAAGGAGAGAGAGTTTTGTTATCTCCCAGCAGGAGCGGGTGAGAGGCAGCGTAAAAATCAGTACTATGCTGACCAGCGTCGCCAGAAGCCAGCCGAGCGTGGTGGCGAATCCGCCAAGGATAAAGTTTAAAATATTCAGAACGGTACGCATAAACCCTCGGTTTAATTCTGTAGATAATAAGGTCCGGCCATTGTAGCGTTTTTTACGCTGGAGCACCCGGTCGCTGGCGGTTAAACTTAAAAACATCCAACCTGATTGAAATTCGACATTATATGGAACTCAGAGCGACAACATTGGGCAAACGCATGGCTCAACACCCTTATGACAGGGTGCAACTTCTTAATGCCGGAGTAAAGGTTTCCGGTGATAGCCATGAATATCTTATACCTTTCAATCAGTTATTATCTATTCATTGCAAGCGTGGGCTAGTGTGGGGAGAGCTGGAATTTATCCTACCGGGCGAGAAAGTTGTGCGATTGCATGGTACCGAATGGACCGAAACTCAGCGTTTTTACCATCATCTGAATGCTCTCTGGCAGCAGTGGAGCGCGGAAATGAGCGAGATTTCCGCCGATCTGCTGCGCCAGCAGTTGGCTGATGTGGCGCGTTCAAGCGCCGAGGGTAAATGGTTGACGCGTCAGCAGGTGTCCGATATTCAGCAGAAAATTCGCCATGCCCTTAGCGGCCTCCCCGTGCCGACAAGCCGCCTTGAGGGATTTGAAAACTGCCGCGAATTATGGCGGCAGTGCCAGAGTTGGTTGGGGGATACGGAAAAGGCCAGGCTTGAGCATAACCAAAAATTTACTGAATCAATGCTGGAACAATATCGGGGATTTTTTGCAGCAGTTGAATCATTGCCGCTGAATCCGGCTCAGGCGCGCGCCGTGGTGAATGGCGAGCGTTCATTGCTGGTATTGGCAGGGGCCGGAAGCGGTAAAACCTCTGTTTTAGTGGCGCGAGCAGGTTGGCTATTGACCCGGGGCGAAGCGGCAGCTGAGCAAATTTTGCTGCTGGCTTTTGGTCGACAGGCCGCGCAGGAGATGGATGAGCGCATTCGCGAACGCCTCGGAACCGACGAGATCTCCGCGCGCACTTTTCATGCTCTGGCTTTGCATATTATTCAGCAGGGCAGTAAAAAAGCGCCGATGATTAGCAAGCTGGAAAACGACAGCGCTGCGCGGCAAAAACTTCTGCTCGAAAGCTGGCAGCAGCAGTGTCAGGAGAAAAAAGCGCAGGCGAAAGGCTGGCGACTGTGGCTGGAGGAAGAAATGGGCTGGCCGATCCCTGAAGGGGATTTCTGGCAGGATAAAAAGCTGCAGCGCCGCATCGCCAGCCGCCTCGATCGCTGGGTTAGCCTGATGCGCATGCATGGCGGCTCGCAGGCTGAGATGATCGCCGGGGCGCCTGAGGAGGTACGCGATCTTTTTAGTAAGCGCGTCAAGCTGATGGCCCCTTTACTAAAAGCCTGGAAAACGGCGTTAAAAGATGAAAATGCCGTCGACTTCTCCGGTCTGATTCATCAGGCGATAAATATTCTCGATAAAGGCCGCTTTGTCAGTCCGTGGAAGCATATTCTGGTGGATGAATTTCAGGATATCTCTCCGCAGCGGGCGTCACTACTCGCCGCGTTACGTCGACAAAATACGCAGACCACGCTGTTTGCCGTTGGCGATGACTGGCAGGCTATCTATCGTTTTAGCGGTGCTCAACTCTCTTTGACGACGGCTTTTAATCACTATTTTGGCGAAGGGGATTGTTGCGCGCTGGATACGACCTACCGATTTAATAGCCGGATAGGCGAGGTCGCAAACGGATTTATCCAACAGAACCCGCATCAGTTGACGAAACCACTCAACAGTCTGATTGCAGGCGACAAAAAAGCGGTGACGTTGTTAGCGGAGGATAAACTCGACGATCTGCTCGATAAAATGAGCGGTTACGTCAAGCGAGAACAACGGATCTTGCTGTTAGCGCGTTACCATCATTTGAAGCCAGCGGCGCTGGAAAAGGCTGCAACACGCTGGCCCCATCTTCAGCTCGATTTCATGACTATTCATGCCAGCAAAGGGCAGCAAGCAGATTACGTCATTATCCTTGGTCTTCAGGAAGGTGATGATGCGTTTCCGGCTTCGGCGCGTGAGTCGATTATGGAGCAGGCACTGCTACCACAACCGGAGGATTTTGCCGATGCAGAAGAGAGACGTTTGCTGTATGTCGCACTTACGCGCGCGCGTCTGCGGGTCTGGTTGTTGTTTAATAAAGAGCAGCCGTCACCGTTTGTTGATATGTTGAAGGCGCTGGACGTGCCGGTTGCGAGAAAGCCGTAATGACTGGCGGCGAGGCCGCCAGCGTGGTTTATTTCAGACGCTCAGCGAGATAACGCTGGTAATCAGGAATCAAAATATCGACCGGATCGCTAAAGTGGGGAGACTGGATGATAAAGTCGGCGGTCGAGACATTCGTTGCAACGGGAATATTCCACACGGTTGCCAGACGGAGTAACGCTTTAACATCAGGGTCATGCGGCACCGCATTCAGCGGGTCCCAGAAAAAAATCAAAACATCAATTTTACCTTCTGATATCAGGGCTCCTACCTGCTGGTCGCCGCCCATTGGGCCGCTCAGCATAGCGTGCACCTCCAGCCCGGTTGCGCGTGATACCAGATTACCGGTTGTACCTGTTGCCGATAGCGTATGTTGTGCCAGAAGTTGCTGGTGGCGCTCTACCCATTTCATCAGCATATCTTTACAGTGATCGTGAGCAACCAGCGCAATATGTTTACGTGCTGGCAGTGTACGTGTTGTTAGTTCCATCATTTCATTCCACATTTTGACCTGCAGACAGATTACTGGAAGTGTCTGCTGCTGCAAGCATCGGGATGAAAAAATTTGACGCATCTGCGGGTTAGCACTAATGCTGGTTCATTCGGATTAGCATACACTTGGGCTAAATAGCAGGAGGATGATGATGAAAGAGAACGATATCGCAGGTATTCTGACCTCGACCCGGACTATCGCCCTGGTGGGGGCAAGCGACAAACCCGATCGCCCAAGCTATCGGGTGATGAAGTACCTTCTGGAGCAGGGATATCATGTCATTCCGGTTTCTCCTAAGGTTGCGGGTACTACGCTGCTGGGGCAAAAAGGATATGCCACGCTGGCCGAGGTGCCGGAAAAAGTGGACATGGTTGATGTCTTCCGCAACTCAGAAGCAGCCTGGGGCGTTGCCCAGGAAGCGGTGGCTATCGGTGCTAAAACTTTGTGGCTACAGCTAGGGGTCATCAATGAACAAGCGGCAGTGCTCGCCCGAGATGCCGGTCTAAACGTGGTGATGGATCGCTGTCCGGCGATAGAAATTCCGCGATTAGGATTAGCCCGCTAAACCTAAAACCCCGCTTGACGCTGAGGAATCCCCAGTAATGGGCGGGTGAAAAAAGACAGGCATAGAGTTTTGTGATCTACTGATTGTGCTATCAATTCAATGAGATCACCTCTATGCCTGCCTGCCGAGTATGTCAGAATTTCTTCCGGGATGCTTTAGCTCCGTTTCACAAATACCGACAAAATGCCCTTCTTGACGCCACGCTTGCCTTAATCAACGGCGCGTCACTGACGCTGACCAGTATCGGACGTTATTTACCCGGCGCTGCTCAGGTCAAAAACAAAATCAAACGAGTTGATCGTCTACTGGGCAATAAATCACTCCATCAGGATATTCCTCTGATTTTCAATGGCATTATCACCATGCTGACACGGAAATTATCGCTGTGTGTTATTGCGGTTGACTGGAGTGGCTATCCGTCTCAGGAATATCATGTGCTCCGCGCCAGTCTGCTTTGCGATGGGCGTTCGCTTCCGCTGTTAAGCTGGATAGTCCCGTCAGAAAAGCAGCAGAATGGACAGATACAAAAGGCCTTCCTTGATGCCCTTGCCGGGGCGGTGAACCCGACGGCCAGAGTCATCATCGTTACCGATGCGGGCTTCCAGAATGCCTGGTTCCGGCATATCCGGTCGCTCGGATGGGATTTTATTGGCCGTGTCAGGGGTAATATCCAGATGCGCCTGAACAGCAAAGGTGAATACTGGTTCAGACGTCAGGAATTACAGGCCAGCAGTAAACCAGAATATCCGGGGCCAGGCACGCTTGCACGGGCGGAGTATGCCCGGTGTGAGGGACATTTTTATCTGCACAGGAAAGAACCAAAAGGCCGGAAACACCGGCACTCAAGGTGTCGTATAAAACGCAAACCTCAGGTTTGCGACGGGCGCTCTTCAGCAAAAGAGCCGTGGCTCATCTTCAGCAGCACAGACGACTTTAAGCCACGTGAAATCATGAAGTTATACAGTCGCCGAATGCAGATAGAGCAGAACTTCCGCGATGAGAAAAGCGAACGGTTCGGGTTCGGTCTGCGGGCCAGTTACAGCCGTTCAGCGGGAAAAATGCTGGTGCTGAGCCTGCTGGCAACGCTGAGCACAATAGTCCTGTGGCTTATTGGTTATCATGCAGAAAGTAAAGGATTACATGTAAGGTATCAGGCCAACAGTGTTAAATCGCGGCGGGTAATCTCTTATCTGACGTTAGCGGAGAATGTCCTGCGACACTCCCCGCTAATATTAAGGCGAACGGTGCTGAGCACCGTTCTTAACCACCTCGCCAGAGCCTACCGAAGTATGGTGCTGGTTTATTAGCGCTGTTTTATGGGGATCCCTCAGCGGCAGGCCGGGGTTTTTTATTATGCATATGCATTAAATTATTTGTGGGTAGTATTTTAATTAAAACTACATCGAAACGTTTCTTTAATTTCCGATAACTCACATTAACTTTGTGGGTTTAAAAGACTCTCTCTGAATTCCCTCTTGCTTATTTATAAATTTCCCCATTCACAAACAATTTATTTTTATAAGTAAACCATTATAAATATAATGGATATTGCTTAAAATTTACTTTAAACTTTAAATTATTTTTTGCTTTTTCTTGCATGATTTTTTTGAGAGATATCACAGATATTTTTCTATTATCATAAAAATGGCGGTTTAACGCTATTAGAAAAGTATTATCCATGACTTTATCTTTATTGTAATAACCGTGAGTAACCGTTTTAATTATCTCTCTTATTAACATCTCAAAATGTAAGCTCATTATTTTAACGTTATGTAATATATGGGGTTTGTGTTATTTCAGGATGTGAATGGAATGTTTTCCCTCTCCTTGCGGGACTGCAAGTTCTGGTATATCTAATAAGATGCCTAATTAAGAATTATCTCATACCTCTGACTGCGTCTTCATTTCAAGGGTGTAACCTGATGAAAAATATAAATGTGACAGTGAAAGAAACGGGTGTTGAATACACCGTTGATGGCAATCTAATTAATCTCAATACGCAGTCAGTGGTTCTCCTGCACGTTAAGCGTGAAGATATTAGTTCGTATACCCGGCAAGGTAATGATCTGGTTCTAAAACTCCACAACGGCGATACCGTTACTATTAAAAACTTTTTCGTTGTGGATGAGCATGGACAGCACAGTGATTTGGTGCTCATGGATGATGAAACCGGCGCACTATGGTGGCTGGAAGGTGCGGGTACCGATGGGGCCCACTATTCGCTGATTAGCGATCTCTCAGAAGTCATCGCCTCCGGAGGCGCAGGGCAAAGTATTGCCGGATGGGTAATGGCGGGCGCGGCTTTGCTGGGTATTGCGGCAATGTTTGCTGGTACCTCAAATAAAGATCACCACTCTTCGATTTCAGAAACTGACTCAGATGCGGACAGTGATTCGGACTCCGATAGTGACTCGGATGCTGACAGCGACTCGGATAGCGACAGCGATTCTGATTCCGACAGCGATTCCGATTCAGACAGTGACTCGGACTCTGACAGCGATTCCGATTCTGATAGTGACTCAGATTCTGATAGTGACTCGGATTCTGACAGTGACTCGGATTCGGACAGCGACTCGGATTCCGACAGCGATTCTGACTCTGACAGCGATTCGGATTCAGACAGTGACTCGGATTCTGACACCGATTCGGATAGCGACAGCGATTCGGATTCTGACAGTGATTCTGACTCTGACAGCGATTCCGATTCTGATAGTGATTCGGATTCGGACAGCGACTCGGACTCTGACAGCGACTCGGATTCCGACAGCGATTCCGATTCCGACAGTGACTCTGACTCCGACAGCGATTCGGATTCGGACAGCGACTCCGATTCCGACAGCGATTCGGACTCCGACAGCGATTCCGACTCTGACAGCGACTCGGATTCTGACAGCGATTCTGATTCCGACAGCGATTCTGACTCTGACAGCGACTCGGATTCGGACAGCGATTCCGACTCTGACAGCGATTCCGACTCCGACAGTGACTCGGATTCCGACAGCGATTCCGATTCTGACAGTGACTCGGATTCGGACAGCGATTCCGATTCCGACAGCGACTCGGATTCCGACAGTGATTCTGACTCTGACAGCGATTCGGACTCCGACAGCGATTCTGACTCTGACAGCGATTCGGATTCTGACAGCGATTCGGATTCAGACAGCGATTCTGAATCTGACAGCGATTCGGATTCTGAGAGTGAGTCGGATTCTGACAGAGACTCTGACTCTGACAGCGACTCGGATTCCGACAGCGATTCCGATTCGGACAGTGACTCGGATAGCGACAGCGATTCTGACTCTGACAGCGATTCGGATTCGGACAGCGATTCAGATTCAGACAGCGATTCCGATTCGGACAGCGACTCAGATTCTGACAGTGACTCGGATTCTGACAGTGACTCGGATAGCGACAGCGATTCTGATTCAGACAGCGATTCTGATTCAGACAGCGATTCGGATTCCGACAGTGACTCGGACTCTGACAGCGATTCCGACTCTGACAGCGATTCGGACTCTGACAGTGACTCGGATTCGGACAGCGATTCGGATTCTGACAGTGACTCGGATTCCGACAGTGACTCGGATTCTGACAGCGATTCTGATACTGAAGCACCCACTGCAGCACAGAACATCACGGTTAATGACAATGTTGGTTCCATCACTGGTGTGCTTCATTCCGGTGATGTGACCGATGATACAACGCCGGAGATCAAAGGGACGGCAGAAGCGGGCGCCACGATAACGATTTATGACGGCGATACCGTACTGGGTTCAGTGGTTGTGGATCAGGATGGCAACTGGAGCTTTACTTTACCGGAGCTTAGCGAAGGTCCTCATAGCCTGAGCGCTACGGTGACCGACAAGGCCGGGAACGTCAGCGAGCGCTCTCCGGTGTTTGAGCTGACAATTGATACCACCGCGCCGTCTGCCAGTGCGCCGGAGGTGACC
>NZ_JBEAIU010000060.1:0-88496 GCF_040065135.1 Klebsiella sp. CN_Kp066
GATGTGAATCGTTACCTTTCCCCGGATTGCGCCGTAAACGGCTTATCCGGGCTACTGTATCGCAGACGGCTGTAAACCCGTAGCCCGGGGTAAGGCGTCAGCCGCAACCCGGGGATTCTCCCGGAGGCGGCGCTTAACGCGCCTTGTCCGGGCTACCAGACTGCACGGACCCGTAGCCCGGTCAGCGCAGCGCCACCGGGAGATTTCCTATAAGGAGGCTTTGATGAATGAAACCATAACATTACGCCCCGAAAGCAGGGCATCGACAAAAGATGTCATTATCGATTACACGCTGGCATCAGTAGATGAAGTTGAACAACTGCAGCCCGCGCTTAACCTGTTAGCGCACCCATCAGTTGCCCGCGGAGGCCATGATTTTTTTGTCCATTGCTATGAGGCGGGTACGCAAAATAAAGCAGCTGAAACAGAACCGGCGCTACCTGATACGGTATTTCGGGACTCCACGCCGTGGATGCAAAGAAGTGGGCTGCTGTGTGCCGCAGCGGGTCATCTGGATGCACTGGGAAAGACGCTGACGCACAATCGTCTGTGCGACCTGGCCGGCCAGTATTGTGCCGGCGCGGCGGATGCCGATGCTGAAACCCGCAGCGGATTTTATACCGTGCGCAGCATATCGCTGCCGGTTTACCGGCGACTGCTGCGGGACAATCATCCTCATGGCGTCTGCCTGCAGCAGTCGCTGCTGCATCTGCTGGCCTGGAAGAGCGAATCACCCTGGGCGCGGCAGCAGGCTCAACGGTTGCTCTGGCAGGGCGGCGTACTGGGTGATAACGGCGAATTTGCGCTGATGACGCTCGATGACGAGCTGCGGGAGCGGCAGTTTGCCTGGCCGGGGCTGTGGTCGCTGCTGGCCGTCACCGGGTTTCTGGCGAAATTCCCGGCCGGGCCGATTTTTGCTGATTAAATAGCGCTCCCCGTTTGGGGAGCCTGTTAGTTAGTCGCAGGATATTCCTGTACGGCGATATGCAGCGTAATTTTTTTATCGTCACGCATAATCACCACCGGAATTTCCGAGCCCGGACGGATCTCTGCGACCTGATCCATGGTTTCCAGGGCGGAAACGGCGGGTTTATCGTTAACCGAAATAATCACGTCATTGGCGCGGATCCCTGCCTGGGCTGCCGGGCCTTCCGGCGCCACATCATTGACTACAATCCCCTGCAATTGATCGATACCGCCGCCGCTCTGCGCGTGCAGCGGCGCAATTTCGCGGCCGCTGATCCCAATGTAGCCACGAATCACGCGGCCATCGCGGATCAGCTTATCCATAATCTTGGTCGCCAGCTGGAAAGGAATCGCAAAGCCGATGCCCTCCGGCGTTTCGCCATCGTTGCTTTTATCAAATGACAGGGTATTGATACCCATAAGCTCGCCCAGCGAGTTCACCAGCGCACCGCCGGAGTTACCGTGGTTGATTGACGCATCGGTCTGCAGGAAGTTCTGGCGCCCGGTGGGGTTCAGACCGATACGCCCGGTGGCGCTGATAATGCCCTGGGTAATGGTTTGCCCGAGGTTGTAAGGGTTGCCAATCGCCAGCACGACGTCACCGATATGCGGCACGCGTTTCGGGTTAATCGGAATAACCGGCAGACCGCCGCTGGCGTTGATTTTTAATACCGCCAGATCGGTGAGGGTATCTGAGCCGACCAGCAGCGCTTCAAAGACCCGGCCATCCTGCAGGGCAACAATAATCTGATCGGCATCGTTGATGACGTGCTTGTTGGTCAGAATATAGCCGCGCTGGTCCATGATCACGCCGGAGCCGAGCGTTAACTGATTATGACTGGTGCTGTTAAGGGCGCGGTTATAGACATTGACGACCGCAGGGGCCGCGCGACGGACGGCGGAATTATAGCTGGCGGGGGATTCATCCGCGCTATCGTATTGCGTGGTCGGCGAAAGCTGCCACTGGCGCAGGGAAGGCATGACGGCCAGCAGCAAACCGCCGACGATCAAACCGATAAGTATCGAACGTAAAAGCTTTCCAGGCATGATGCAGATATCGTTGATGGATAGACAGGCGAAGCATAACACGACTTGTCCGGACATCGCACTGCACGCGATGTCCGGAAGGCGAGTTAGCGCAGCAGTAGATAGATGCTTTCGCTGCCGCGAACGACGTTCAGTGCAATGACCGTCGGTTTGCTTTCGAGTACTTTTCGCAGTTCGGCAATCGAGCGCACGCGTTCGCGATTGAGGCCAATAATGATATCGTCCTTATGCAGGCCGGCCTGCGCGGCAGGGCTGCCTTTATCGACGTTATCAATGATGACGCCTTTGGTCCCATCCTTCATCTGACCGTCGCTTAACGATGCGCCCTGTAGCGCAGGAGCGATAAGCTCTGCGCTGGCGGAAGACGAGGTGCTCTTGTCCAGCGTGACCTCCACTTCAACGGGTTTCCCTTCGCGCAATAGTCCTAATTTCACCTTAGTTCCCGGCTCGGTCGTGGCGATGCGTGAACGCAGTTCGGCGAAGCTGTTGAGCGGTTTGCCGTTCAGGCTGACGATAACGTCGCCAGATTTAACGCCCGCTTTAGCCGACCCCGAGTTTGGCAGGACTTCGCTAACGAATGCGCCGCGCTGGACGTCAAGATTCATCGCTTTGGCGATATCCGCGCTCATTTCCATTCCTTTAATACCCAACAGGCCGCGTTTGATTTCGCCAAACTGGATAAGCTGCTGAGAGAGGATTTTTGCCATATTGCTGGGAATGGCGAAACCAATGCCGACGCTGCCGCCGCCCGGGGCCAGAATGGCGGTGTTGATGCCAATCAGCTCGCCGTTGAGGTTCAGCAGCGCGCCGCCGGAGTTGCCGCGGTTAATCGAAGCATCGGTCTGGATAAAGTTTTCCAGCCCCTCAAGGTTCAGGCCGCTGCGGCCAAGGGCGGAAACAATCCCGGATGTGGCGGTCTGACCCAGGCCAAACGGGTTACCGACGGCGACGGCGAAGTCGCCAACCCGCAGCTTGTCCGAGTCGGCGATAGCGATTTGCGTCAAATTACTGGGCTTGAGGATCTGCAGCAGTGCAATATCGCTCTGCTCGTCGCTGCCGACCAGTTTGGCATCGAACTCACGCCCGTCGTTGAGCTGGACGCTGATCTTCTGGGCCTGATTAATGACGTGATTATTGGTCAGCACGTAGCCTTTTGCGGCATCAATGATGACCCCGGAACCCAGTCCTTCAAAAGGCTGCGCCTGCTCTTGCGGCGCGTTGTCGCCAAAATATTTCTTCAACTCTTCCGGCATATCCTGCGCGGGTGACGCGGTACCCTCAACCTGTACGCTCACCACCGCCGGCAACACTTTTTCCAGCATTGGCGCGAGGCTTGGCAGCGCGCCCTGGCCCGGAACTTGTGTCGGTAAAGACGCTGCTGCCGGAGGTAAGGCTGACAACGACAACCCAATGCTTAACGCTAACGCACTCAACAGCAAAGTTGGTTTATTCATTAGTTGCTGGCTCTCGTAACCTGAGGTGTATGGGAAACGTCCCGAATGGCCCGATGTTATTGAATTTTCGACCCGGTAACAACGTGGGCAATAGTTAAATTGTAGCTGGGATGAGAGGTTGAAACGGGCGCAGAGGGTGCGCCCGGAAAATATTTTTACTGGCGTTGCCGAATCAATCGCGCTTTACGCCGCCGCGCAGCAGACCGGATGCGCCTTCAGAATAGTCGCGCGGCATCTGGACCGGAGCCTGATCGTTGCCCGCTTCGGACTCTTCCAGACGATTGCGGAACGGATTAGCGTCCGCCATGGTGTCCGGCAGGAGGTTGCTGGAGCTTTTCGCCATATGCTGATACAGCTGGCGGTAATCATGCGCCATGTTATCCAGAAGCTCGGCGCTCTGGGCAAAATGGCTCACCAGCTCTTCGCGGTACTCCTCCAGCTCTGCTTTATTCTTTTCCAGTTCAAACTGCAGCGCCTGCTGTTGGCGTAATTTACGATTGCCAAAACGCATCGCGACGGCACCGATAATGATGCCGACAACTAGCCCAATTAGCGCGTATTCCCAGGTCATGAACATCTCCCGTTGTTTTGTGGTTCCGTAGGGTGGCTATGAGGCTCTCCGCCTGCGCCCGATAGTGCCACTATAACCGCTAATTCCACAGAAGTGGAATCCTGGCGTATCATCACGTAGTGTAGAGCAGCCTTTTTTTCGTCAATCGTGAGCTACGGCATTACGGTTTTCAAGGAATAACAATTAGATCATGCAAAGCCTGTCCCCAACATCACGTTACCTTTCCGCTCTCAAAGAGGGAAGCCATCAACCTGACGACGTTCAGCGAGAAGCGGTCAGCCGCCTCGATACGATTTATCAAGAATTGCAGAATAAACCTTCGGTAGCGCCGCAAACCGGCGGCGGTCTGCGGGCGAAATTCGGCAAGCTGCTGGGCAAGCGTGAACCCGCTGTCGAAACGGCCGCAGTTCGCGGTCTCTATATGTGGGGGGGAGTCGGCAGAGGAAAAACCTGGCTGATGGATCTGTTCTTTCAAAGTCTGCCGGGAGAACGTAAACAACGTCTGCATTTTCATCGCTTTATGCTGCGGGTACATGAAGAGTTAACCACGCTGCAGGGGCACAGCGATCCGCTGGAAATCGTTGCGGACCGTTTTAAAGCTGAAACCGATGTGCTCTGCTTTGATGAGTTTTTTGTCTCTGACATTACCGATGCGATGCTGCTGGGCGGTCTGATGAAAGCGCTGTTTGCCCGCGGGATAACCCTGGTGGCGACGTCGAATATTCCTCCTGACGAACTGTACCGTAACGGTCTGCAGCGCGCCCGCTTCCTTCCTGCGATCGACGCGATTAAGCAGCACTGCGATGTGATGAATGTCGACGCCGGCATCGATTATCGTCTGCGCACGCTGACCCAGGCGCACCTGTGGCTGTCGCCGCTGAACGCTGAGACCCGGCAGCAGATGGACAAACTGTGGCTGGCGCTGGCGGGCGCAAAGCGCGAGCAGATGCCAACGCTGGAGATAAACCACCGCCCGCTGCCGACGTTAGGCGTTGAGAACCAGACGCTGGCGGCTTCCTTTGCGACGCTGTGCGTGGATGCGCGTAGCCAGCACGACTATATTGCGCTTTCGCGTCTGTTTCATACCGTCATGCTCTTTGATGTGCCGGTGATGACCGGGCTGATGGAGAGCGAGGCGCGGCGCTTTATCGCCCTCGTCGATGAATTCTACGAACGCCACGTCAAACTGGTGGTCAGTGCGGCGGTTCCGCTGTATGAGATCTATCAGGGCGAGAGATTAAAATTCGAGTTCCAGCGCTGTTTATCGCGCCTGCAGGAGATGCAGAGCGAGGAGTATCTGAAGCGAGAACACCTGGCGGGGTAAAACCGGGTACAAATCACATAAAGGGGTCGATCTTTGACCCCGACTTCTCTATAATCTTGCGACCCCACGTTACGAGAAGGTTTTTTTCCCAAAACTTTCTATGTGCCGGCATAGGCTATTCGAAGGGGTAGGTTTGCTGGACAATGTCGTGTGAACCTCAACTGACTAAACGTTTGGGTGTTCACCAACGTGTAACTTATTTATTTGGGTAAGCTTTTAATGAAAACTTTTACAGCTAAACCAGAAACCGTAAAACGCGACTGGTATGTTGTTGACGCGACCGGTAAAACTCTGGGCCGTCTGGCTTCCGAACTGGCTCTGCGCCTGCGCGGTAAGCACAAAGCGGAATACACTCCGCACGTTGATACCGGTGACTACATCATCGTTCTGAACGCAGAAAAAGTTGCTGTAACCGGCAACAAGCGCGAAGACAAAATGTACTATCACCACACCGGCCACATCGGTGGTATCAAAGAAGCGACCTTTGAAGAGATGATTGCCCGCCGTCCTGAGCGTGTGATTGAAATCGCGGTTAAAGGCATGCTGCCAAAAGGCCCGCTGGGTCGTGCTATGTACCGTAAGCTGAAAGTTTACGCGGGTAACGAGCACAACCACGCGGCACAGCAACCGCAAGTTCTTGACATCTAATCGGGATTATAGGCAATGGCTGAAAATCAATACTACGGCACCGGTCGCCGCAAAAGTTCCGCAGCTCGCGTTTTCATCAAACCGGGCAACGGTAAAATCGTTATCAACCAGCGTTCTCTGGAACAGTACTTCGGTCGTGAAACTGCCCGCATGGTAGTTCGTCAGCCGCTGGAACTGGTCGACATGGTTGAGAAATTAGATCTGTACATCACCGTTAAAGGTGGTGGTATCTCTGGTCAGGCTGGTGCGATCCGTCACGGTATCACCCGCGCTCTGATGGAGTACGATGAGTCCCTGCGTGGCGAACTGCGTAAAGCTGGTTTCGTTACTCGTGATGCTCGTCAGGTTGAACGTAAGAAAGTCGGCCTGCGTAAAGCACGTCGTCGTCCGCAGTTCTCCAAACGTTAATTGTCCTCTGCTTATGCAGAACAATTTGCGAAAAAACCCGCTTCGGCGGGTTTTTTTATGGATAAATTTGCCATTTTCACTCTACAAACGCCCCATTATTACCACTTTTTCAGCATTTCCAGAATACCCTCACCACAACGTCTTCAAAATCTGGTAAACTATCATCCAATTTTCTGCCCAAATGCAGGTGATTGTTCATTTTTTGTTTGGATGATAAGCAAAAGTGATATCACGCAAATGGGGTTTTTACATCTGGCTGGCCATCCGTGGTCGGCAGCAGTACAAAATTCTGAATATACCTGGAGGTTTTCATGGCTGTCGCTGCCAACAAACGTTCGGTAATGACGCTGTTTTCTGGTCCTACTGACATCTATAGCCATCAGGTCCGCATCGTGCTGGCCGAAAAAGGTGTTAGTTTTGAGATAGAGCACGTGGAGAAGGATAACCCGCCTCAGGATCTGATTGACCTCAACCCGAATCAAAGCGTGCCGACGCTTGTGGATCGTGAGCTCACTCTGTGGGAATCTCGCATCATTATGGAATACCTGGATGAGCGTTTCCCGCATCCGCCGCTGATGCCGGTTTATCCGGTGGCCCGTGGGGAAAGCCGTCTTTACATGCAGCGTATCGAAAAAGACTGGTATTCTCTGATGAATACTATTCAGACCGGTACCGCTTCGCAGGCCGATACTGCACGTAAGCAGCTGCGTGAAGAGTTGCAGGCCATTGCGCCGGTCTTCACCCAGAAGCCCTACTTCCTGAGCGATGAGTTTAGCCTGGTGGACTGCTACCTGGCTCCGCTGCTGTGGCGCCTGCCGGTTCTTGGCGTCGAGCTGGTTGGTGCTGGCGCGAAAGAGCTTAAAGGCTATATGACTCGCGTATTTGAGCGCGACTCCTTCCTCGCTTCTTTAACTGAAGCCGAGCGTGAAATGCGCCTCGGTCGGGGCTAAATGATGGATGTATCACAGCTGACGCCTCGTCGCCCGTACCTGCTGCGGGCGTTCTATGAGTGGCTGCTGGATAACCAGCTGACTCCGCATCTGGTCGTTGACGTGACTCTGCCGGGCGTACTTGTGCCGATGGAGTATGCGCGTGATGGGCAAATTGTTCTCAATATTGCTCCGCGTGCTGTCGGTAACCTGGAGCTGGCGAACGACGAAGTGCGTTTTAACGCGCGTTTCGGCGGCGTGCCGCGCAATGTCTCCGTGCCGATGGCTGCCGTACTGGCGGTTTACGCGCGTGAGAACGGTGCGGGGACCATGTTCGAACCAGAAGCCGCTTACGATGAAGATGTCACCAGCCTGAACGATGAAGAAGAGCTGCCTGACAGCGAAACGGTCATGTCGGTGATCGATGGCGATAAGCCAGATAATCACGACGACGATCCGGATGATACGCCGCCGCCCCGTGGCGGACGTCCGGCGCTACGCGTTGTGAAGTGATATCAATAACAGGCCCTGCGGGGCCTGATTCATATATGAATTCATATGTGAATCAGACAGCATCCCCTATTCCAAGCGAAGCATGCCATAGCTATGCTTCGCTTTTTTTCATTTTATAACTTTACTGCTGGCGTCGAGCCACTTCTCCGTCAGGACAAAGTGTGTTTCTGCTGTGGGCTGGGTCTGCACAGATTATTTTGCTGTGCCCTATGGTCATCCAGCACAGGAGATAGGGTATATTAGATGAAATGGGAGTGTGAATTCATATTTTTCTGGGTTTATTTGTTGTAACTTTAATTAAGGTGTTTCTATGATGAATATGTGTTCTTATTTTACTATTGATGCCGTTTATTTATAAAGAGCAGATTAATTAACTGACCCGTGTTTTATTTAACTTACCTGCAATTCATTTACTATCTTCTTGTAATTGTTGAAGGTTTTTACTTTTTAAAATTTGCGATTATTTTTCTTGAGATTAGTCGTTCAATTAAGTAGATTAGCCGGCGGTGAGAGGAGTCTCTTTCATCATTACTTCCAGTGACTAATTCTTTTCTCAATAATTATTGAGGGGATGATTAGTGGCAATGATTTAATTGGATAAAGGATGTGCCGATATTTTTATTGATATCGGTCGTACGATACATTAAGGAAAATTGATATGTTCTCTAAAAAGTCGCTTTCTGCGCTATGCGTTTGCGCTGCTATTGTTTCTGCTGCGGGCGTTAATGCTGCTACGGATACTACTCTCACCGTTAAAGGAACCTTTGTTCCGGCTGCGTGCACCCCGGAGCTGAGCAACAGTGGTGTTGTTGATTACGGCTCTATGAACAACTCGGTTCTCGAAAAGCCGGTCAGCGGTAGCACCCTGGTTCAGTTGGGCAAAAAATCCATTACATTAACGGTTAGCTGCGATGCGGCGACCAGCGTGGGCATCGTGGCGAAGGATAACCGTGCCAGTTCTAAAGTTGAGATTTCAAGCTCGGCGTATATTGCTGACTATATCCCGGGGCAAAATATGACAACGGAATCTGCGGCGTTTGGCCTCGGTACCGTTAATGACATGAAGATCGGTGCTTATTCCGTTACGGCAATGAAGGATGGATTAACTGCTGATGGCGCGGCAGTGGATATGATCGTGAAAAATAGAGGCGGGGCAAATAGCTCGTGGGAGAATGCAAATAGCGGTGCTTTATATTACTCCGACGCTACCCGTATCGTTACCGTTGCTGAAACCGGCAAAACCACCCCAATGCTGTTTAAAGATTTAGTGATGCCGCTGGATATCGTTTCCGCCGTTCAGAACAATGGTGTACTGGGTGCCGGAACGCAAATTGAGCTGGATGGTAATGCCACGCTGAGTCTTGTTTATCTCTAATATTTATATGCTGTCCTTCTGAAATTCGGCCCAATAAATATTTTTATAAAATTTATTGGGCCTGTTAATAAGCTCTATCTCATTTTAATACACACCACTAATATGAAAAAAACGCTGCTGTTGTCGATATTGATATTGACGACCCGGGCCAATGCCAGCGGCATGGTGCCTGAGACGTCGGTTTTACTCGTTGATGAGCAAAAAGGTGAGGTGTCGATGAACCTCACCAATTCCGATTCGCATCCATCTCTGCTTTATACCAAAGTGGTTGATTTAGACGATAGCGATAAATCTATCCGCTTAATTGTCACGCAGCCGGTAGTACGCGTAGAGCAAGGGGACACGCAAAAGATCCGCTTTATATTGCAAACGTCTAAACCGCTACAACAGGAAGAGTTTAAACGGGTCACCTTTGAAGGAATACCGCCGAAGGAAAAGGGAAAACTGAAAACAACGGTCACTATTCGTCAGGATTTACCGGTCATTATCCATCCGGCTGGCCTGGCGGAGGAGCCCGCGCCGTGGAAACATCTGGTCTGGCGCAAAAAGGGGGGCCAGCTGGAAATCAGTAATCCGAGCGACTATGTCGTCAGGATGACATCCATGTTTAATACTTTGCCTTCAGGTTCTCCCGGCGAGTTAGCGAAAACGTATCTCCTGCCGCACACCAGCGTCAGCGTAAAATTACCTGCTAAAGCGGGAGCGGATACGAAAGTCGAGTTTTTCCCGGCAAGCCGCTATGGATATAAAGGAGATCGCTACATCACCTCGTTGCAGTGACCATGTTCAAGGATGAACGGAATGCTCAGGAAAAAGCTGTTGGCCTGTCTTATCGGGTTGGGAAGCGCTCAACTGGCGGTAGCTGAAGAGGCCAAAAAGAGCGCGATAGAATTTGATAGTGAAACCTTAACGTCTTTGGGCATCGATCCGCAAATTGCGCATTATTTCTCCTCAGAAGCCAAATTCCTGCCGGGGGCGAGCTCGGTTATGCTGGGCGTTAACGGTAAGGATAAGGGAAATATCGTCGCCCACTTTGATGATGACGGCCAGCTGTGTTTCGATAAAGCGTTTATGCAACAGGCCGGTATTCGCCAATCCGTGGTCGATAGCGAGGGCTGCTATGACTATTTACAGGCCCATCCTGAAACGATCCTGAAAGCGTCGCCCGGAAAAGGGCGAATCGATCTGATATTACCGCAGGAGCAGTTAGTCCACCAAAGTACCGACCTCAGCGGATACGACACGAGCGGTACGGCTGGGGTGCTGAATTATACCTTTTTCGCTTCGCGCAACGATTATAGCGGCGGTCATTCCGAGTATTCGCAGCTGATGCTGGACGGCGGTCTAAACGTGAATACCTGGCTGCTGCGTAGCCATCAGCTATTAAGCCGTGCGAATAATCAGTTTACCAGCGAAAATTCGCAGACCTACCTACAGCGCACCTTTACGCAGATAAAAAGCACCGTCAAGGCGGGTGAAATAGGCATGAATAACCCTTTGCTCGACGGCACCGAGCTATACGGTATCTCCTTGATGCCGGAGAGCGCCCTTAACGATGCCGGGAGCGGCGTGCTGGTAACCGGGATCGCCAGTACCCCGCAGGCGCGGGTTGAGATCCGCCAGCAAGGGATCATGGTGTATTCCACTTTAGTGCCTGCCGGCCCCTTTACCTTAACGGATATTCCCCTGCGCAACGTCACCAGCGATCTGACGGTCACCGTTATTGAGACCGATGGCAGCCAGCATAGCCAGGTGGTTCCCGCCTCATTGTATCGCTCCGGGCTGGGGCCTGCGGGCGGATATCAATTTTCATTAGGCCGGGTGAGCGATGCATATAGCCAGCAGCCCTGGGTAGCCAGCCTGGCTGGCGGCTGGAAGCTGAACGCCAGGCATAATTTAACTAGCGGCGCGATCGTTGCCCAGAGCTACCAGGCCTTAGGAATACGCGTTGACTCAGTACTGCCGCAGGAAATTTCGCTTTCTCTTCAGATTAACCAGGCGTTCGATCGCGATAATGCGCAGCAGGGCCAGAAGTACACTCTATCGACCTCCTGTGCAACACAGTCCGGTTTTGGGCTGAATGCTTCGTTGAGCAAATATTCTGAAAAGTATCGTGAGTTTTCTCAGGCCATTGATAAGAGTTTTAGCGCCACCAATAAAATGGAGTACTCATTGGGTGCGAGCTGGGGACACCCTGTTATAGGTACGATGAGCGCCAGCTTCTATGATGTAACAGGGTTCGATAGCCAAAATAATTCTCGCTACGCGACGCTTAACTGGGGAAAGAGTTTTAGCGCATTTTCCGTATCGGCAAGCTGGCAGCGCCAGCTCAGCGGCGGGAGTATCGAACAAAGCAATGATAATATTTTTTACCTGAACCTGAATATTCCCTTCCAGCAGCATTCGGTCAACGCTTACGCGCGCAGTGAAAAAGGGCGGAAGAGATACGGTACTTCGGTAACGGGCACTATCAGCGATGACACCACTTATACCCTCGGCGCCGAACGTGACCAGACCGAGAGTCGGAACAGCTTCAGCGGCGGGATAAATCAGAATCTGCATTACACGCAGCTAAGCATGAATGCGAGTACCAACGGTTCGCAGAGCCATAGCTATTCCGGAACGCTGCGCGGGGGAATGGCCGCCCACCGCCATGGTGTGACTTTTACACCGTGGGCGATTCGCGACACCTTTGCCATTGCCAGCCTGGATAAGCCGGTTTCCGGAGTGCGCATCGAGACATCGCAGGGGCCGGTGTGGACTGACTTCAGCGGTCAGGCAGTCATTCCTTCCGTTTCGGCCTGGCGAGAGGCAGCCGTTGAAATCAACACCGCGACTTTGCCAAAGAACATGGATATTGGCAATGGGCTCAGAATGCTCAAGCAAGGCCGAGGGGCCGTAGGCAAAATCCGCTTTTCTACCATCACGGAGCGCCGGGTGCTGCTGGATGTCACGATGGGGAACGGTGATCCGCTGCCGAAGGGGGTTGCCGTAACGGATTCAGCGGGCAATTACTTAACGACTTCCGTCGATGACGGCGTGCTTTTTTTGAACAACCTCACAGGGAGACAAACATTGGTGGCGAAACTGGAAAAGGGAAGTTGCCGCATCTCGCTAACGCTGCCTGAAGCGCCAGACGCAGATGCGTTCTATGAAAATGCCAGCGGGGTATGTCAATGATTCGTCTATGGCTGGGCCTTAGCCTGCTGGCATTTTCCGGCGCCCTTCTGGCCGAATGCGAATTAAATAGCACGCAGCGTTCGGTTGACTATCTGCCCGTTCGCCCGGCAGAACGTCAGCAGGCGGGAGATAAGCCTGTGGTACTGCCGGAAAAGCAGTTCGTCCTGCATGTACATTGTGATAAGCCACAACGTATTCGGCTTTTCTTCGGTAGCGCCTATGCGCAAAACGGCAGGTTCGCACTTGGCAATCGTGGGGAAATGAATATTACCGCCGGGCAAGCGGTGGCTGACGATCGCGACGTGATGCTGGTCCCTGTACGGAGCGCCGGGGCGCCGATTACCGCTGAAGCAGCAAAGCGATCCCGCATTGTGCTCAATCAAGGGATCGCCTTTGTACAGGGAGAAGAGATTGAAGCCAGTCAGCTCTCTGTGGTTCTGAACGTGGCTTCAATGATGGAGAGCCAGGCGATTACGGATCGCGTAACGTATCGTGGGAATCTGCAGATCAGGGTGGTAACTCCATGAGGTACGCCTTTGTTTTATTCGCGCTTTTACTCAGTCCGATCCTTCACGCCGGCGACAACCTTAGTATTGATTTTACCGTGACCGCAGAAGCGGCGGCGTGCACGCCAACGCTGAGCCATAACGGCATCGTAGATTTCGGTGAACGGCATGTCGGGTCGCTATCAACGTCCGCATTTACCCAGCTAGGCGTGCGGGATATTACCTTAACGGTTACCTGCGAATCCTCCACCGGGATCGCTATTACGGCAAGAGATGCGCGATCCAGTTCCGCTATCACGGGAAAAGATACACACGGCCATGAGGGAGTGCTTTTTCAGGTCAATGGCGGCGGATACATAAGCGACAAATCACGGCTTTTTGGTCTGGGTATGACGATGGAAAATAAACCTATTGGCAGCTATGCGATGCAAATCGATTCCGCCAATACCATCGCGGTTGATGATAAAAAAGTTGCCGTTGATATCGCCGGATCGGCCAGCAAGGAGGGACCGTGGGAAGTTTCCTCGCTTTTACCGCTCCCAACGGGACAGGACTATTTCTATACCTTTGTTAAAAAAGGCTCTTCGGTGCCGCAGCCAATCACGGCGGCAACGGTGCCTCTGCAGATAAGCGCATCGGTGGGAAGTAATCTCAGGAGCGGGCAAAAGGTGACGTTGGACGGCGAGGCGGTAATCAGTATTGTCTATCTCTGAATGAATAAGCTTGCGGGCTCCGGGGCCCGCAAGCTTTTTTCGTTACACTTCCAGGTAGTTCAGGATGCCGTCAGCCGCCTTACGGCCTTCGGCAATCGCGGTGACCACCAGGTCAGAGCCGCGAACGATATCGCCGCCGGCGAAGATTTTCGGGTTGCTGGTCTGGAAAGCATTGTCGCTGCCTTCCGGCGCAATCACGCGGCCCTGAGAATCGAGCTCAACGCTGTGCTTCGCCAGCCATTCCATGCTGTGCGGACGGAAACCAAACGCCATGACTACGGCATCTGCTGGCACCACATGTTCTGAGCCGGCAACGATTTCCGCGCGGCGGCGGCCTTTCGCATCCGGCTGGCCCATCTCCGTACGCGCCATCTTCACGCCGCAGACTTTACCGTTGGCATTCACTTCAATGCCCAGCGGCTGAACGTTGAACTGGAATTCCACGCCTTCTTCCCGCGCGTTTTTCACTTCGCGTTTCGAGCCCGGCATGTTCTCTTCATCACGGCGATAGGCGCAGATGACGTGAGTCGCGTTCTGGCGAATCGAGGTACGCACGCAGTCCATTGCGGTGTCGCCGCCGCCAAGAACCACGACGCGTTTGCCTTCCATGCTGACGTACGGCTCGTCCGCCGTTTCACCAAAGCCCATGATCTGCTTGGTATTGGCGATCAGGAAGGGCAGCGCATCAAAGACGCCGCTGGCGTCTTCGTTTTCCAGACCGCCGCGCATTGACTGATAGGTACCAACGCCGAGGAATACCGCATCGTACCCTTTCAGCAGATCGTCGAGCTGTACATCGCGACCCACCTCGGTATTGAGTTTGAACTCAATGCCCATACCGGTAAAGATCTCGCGACGACGGGTCATCACCTCTTTTTCCAGCTTAAAGGCTGGAATACCAAAGGTCAGGAGGCCGCCGATCTCCGGATGGCGATCGAAGACTACCGCCTTCACGCCGTTACGGGTCAATACGTCGGCGCACGCCAGACCTGCCGGACCCGCGCCGATAATGGCGACGGTTTTGCCGGTTTGTTTCACGCCGCTAAGGTCAGGACGCCAGCCCATTTCGAACGCTTTATCGTTGATATAGCGCTCAATGTTACCGATGGTTACCGCGCCGAACTCATCGTTCAGGGTGCAGGAACCTTCGCACAGGCGGTCCTGCGGGCAAACCCGTCCGCAGACTTCCGGTAGGGTATTGGTCTGATGCGACAGCTCAGCCGCTTCGAAAATACGTCCTTCATTAGCCAGCTTCAGCCAGTTCGGGATGTAGTTATGCACCGGGCATTTCCATTCGCAGTACGGGTTGCCGCAGGACAGGCAGCGATCTGCCTGTGCTTTAGCCTGGCCTTCTGAAAACGGCTCGTAAATTTCCACAAATTCAATTTTACGGATCTTCAGCGCTTTTTTAGGCGGATCAACTCGCTGTAAGTCGATAAATTGATAGACATTCTGACTCATCTTAACCCCTTACTGCGCCTGCACCCGCAGCTCAGCTGCGGAACGACTACGGTGACCCAACAGTGCTTTAACATCGCTGGACTTCGGTTTGACCAGCGCAAACTTCGCCGAGAAGGCCGGCCAGTTGGCCAGAATCTCTTCACCGCGCTGTGAACCGGTAAGCTGCACATGCTCGGTAATTAAACCGCGCAGGTGCTCTTCATGGATGGCCAGAGAGTCAACGTCCAGCACTTCTACCAGTTCAGAGTTCACGCGTTTACGGAAGTCGCCGTCTTCATCCAGTACGTAACCAAAGCCACCGGTCATGCCTGCGCCGAAGTTGACGCCGGTTTTGCCCAGCACGCAGACGATGCCGCCGGTCATATATTCACAGCCGTTGTCGCCGATACCTTCGACGACGGTGATAGCCCCGGAGTTACGCACTGCGAAACGCTCGCCCGCACGACCCGCAGCATACAGACGACCGCCGGTCGCGCCGTACAGACAGGTGTTGCCGATAATGCTGGCTTCATGGCTACGGAAGGCCGAGCCTACCGGAGGACGAATGGCGATCAGGCCGCCGGCCATCCCTTTACCCACGTAGTCGTTCGCGTCGCCGGTCAGATGCAGCTCAACGCCGCCGGCATTCCACACGCCGAAGCTCTGACCTGCGGTACCGCTGAAGTGGGCGGTAATAGGATCTGCTGCCAGGCCCTGGTCACCGTGGGTCTGGGCGATGTAGCCGGACAGCGAGGCTCCTACGGAACGGTCAGTATTGCGGATATCGAACCAGAACGTTTTGCTCTGCTTGCCGTCAACAAAGGGTTTTGCCTGCTGCAGCAGCTGCGCATTCAGGACGCCATTATCGAACGGCGGGTTGTTCTCCGTGCAGTACAGCGCTTTGCCCGGATGCGGCTCCGCGGTTTCCAGCAGCTTGCTCAGATCCAGCTTCTGCTGCTTGGCGGTAAAACCGTCCAGCTCTTTCAGCAGATCGGTACGGCCAATCAGATCCACCAGACGCTTCACGCCCAGCTGTGCCATCAGCTCGCGCGTTTCGCGGGCGATGAATTCAAAGTAATTGGTCACTTTAAACGGCAGACCGTGGTAGTGGTTCTTACGCAGTTTGTCATCCTGGGTTGCTACGCCGGTTGCGCAGTTGTTCAGGTGACAAATACGCAGATATTTACAGCCCAGCGCCACCATTGGTCCGGTCCCGAAGCCGAAGCTCTCAGCGCCGAGGATAGCCGCTTTGATGATATCGAGGCCGGTTTTCAGCCCACCGTCGACCTGCAGACGAATTTTATGGCGCAGCCCGTTGGCAACCAGCGCCTGCTGGGTTTCAACCAGTCCAAGCTCCCACGGACATCCCGCGTACTTCACTGACGATAGCGGGCTGGCGCCGGTGCCGCCGTCGTAGCCGGCAATGGTGATTAAATCCGCGTAAGCTTTTGCTACACCGGTGGCAATAGTCCCGACGCCCGGTTCAGAGACCAGCTTCACGGAGATCATCGCTTTCGGGTTGACCTGTTTCAGGTCGAAAATCAGCTGTGCCAGATCCTCGATCGAGTAGATATCGTGGTGCGGCGGCGGAGAAATTAACGTTACGCCAGGTACTGAATAGCGCAGTTTGGCGATATACGGAGTCACTTTATCGCCGGGTAACTGGCCGCCTTCGCCAGGCTTAGCGCCCTGGGCGACTTTAATCTGGATAACGTCGGCGTTGACCAGATAAGCCGGAGTCACGCCGAAGCGGCCGGAGGCGACCTGCTTAATGCGCGACACTTTATTGGTGCCGTAGCGCGCCGGGTCTTCGCCGCCTTCGCCGGAGTTGGAGTTGCCGCCGAGGCTGTTCATGGCTTCCGCCAGCGCTTCGTGCGCTTCCGGGCTCAGCGCGCCGATAGACATCGCCGCGGTATCGAAGCGTTTGAACAGTTCGCTCGCCGGTTCAACGTCGTCCAGGTTCACGGTGGTTCCGTCGGGGGTGACGGAAAGCAGGTCGCGCAGCGTTGCCGCCGGGCGCTCGTTAACCAGCTTCGCGTACTGCTGATAATCGCTGTACTCACCGCTTTGTACCGCTTGCTGCAGGGTGCGCACCACGTCCGGGTTGTAGGCGTGATATTCGCCACCGTGAACGTATTTCAGCAGACCGCCCTGATCCAGCGGTTTACGCGCCAGCCAGGCACGTTTCGACAGATTCAGCAGATCCTGCTGGAAATCATCGAAGCCCGCGCCGCCGATACGGCTGACAACGCCCTGGAAGCACAGATCGGAGACTTCGCGATGCAGGCCGACCGCTTCAAACAGCTTCGAGCAGCGATAGGATGCAATGGTCGAAATCCCCATCTTCGACATGATCTTATACAGACCTTTGTTGATGCCGTTACGATAGTTCAGCATCACCGCGCGGTACTCTTTGTCGATGGCTTTATTATCGACCAGCTTCGCCAGGGTTTCATAGGCGAGGTACGGATAGATAGCCGTCGCGCCGAAGCCGAGCAGCACGGCAAAGTGGTGCGGATCGCGGGCGCTGGCGGTTTCGACAATAATGTTGGCATCGCAGCGCAGGCTCTTATCGACCAGGCGGGTCTGGATCGCGCCTACCGCCATCGGTGCCGGTACCGGCAGACGATTTTTAGCGATGTTACGGTCTGAGAGCACCAGCAGAACGGTACCGTTACGCACCATCTGTTCGGCTTTATCGCACAGCGCCTTCACGGTTTCAGCCAGCGTGGTTTCGGCAGCATCAAAAGTGATATCCAGGACGTCGGCGCGATAGTGCTCCTCTTCCATGGTGGTCAGCTGTTTAAAATCCGAGTACAGCAGAATCGGCGATTTGAAGCTCAGGCGATGCGCCTGGCCTTCCGCTTCACAGAAGACGTTCATTTCACGGCCGATGCTGGTGGCCAGCGACATAACGTGCGCTTCGCGCAGCGGATCGATCGGCGGGTTAGTGACCTGCGCGAACTGCTGGCGGAAGTAATCGTAAATGATACGCGGCTGGCTGGAGAGCACGGCAAATGGGGTATCATCGCCCATCGAGCCGACCGCTTCCTGGCCATTTTCACCCAGTACGCGCAGGACGGAATCCAGCTCTTCGGCACTGTAGTTGAACTGTTTCTGATAGCTGGCGAGGGTATCATCGTCCAGCTGGCGGCTACCGACCTCTTCGTCCGGCAGTTCTTCGAACGGCACCAGACGACGGACGTTTTTCGCCATCCACTCTTTATACGGGTGACGGCTTTTCAGATCGTTGTCGGTTTCCGCGGAGTGCAGAATACGCCCCTCGCGGGTATCGATAACCATCAGTTCGCCTGGACCGACGCGGCCTTTTTCAACGACTTCATCCGGCTGATAATCCCAGATACCCACCTCGGATGCGCAGGTGATGAGCTTATCTTTGGTGATCACATAGCGTGCCGGACGCAGGCCATTACGGTCGAGGTTACAGGCGGCGAAGCGACCATCGGACATCACGATGCCCGCCGGGCCGTCCCACGGTTCCATATGCATGGAGTTAAAGTCAAAGAACGAGCGCAGCTCGGGATCCATATCCGGGTTATTTTGCCAGGCTGGCGGAACCAGCAGGCGCATTGCGCGAATGATGTCCATCCCGCCCGCCAGCAGCAGCTCCAGCATGTTATCCATAGAGCTGGAGTCAGAGCCGGTTTCGTTAACGAACGGCGCGGCGTCGTGGAGGTCAGGGATTAGCGGCGTCTGGAACTTATAGGTACGGGCGCGGGCCCACTGGCGGTTACCGGTAATGGTGTTGATTTCACCGTTGTGTGCCAGGTAACGGAACGGCTGAGCCAGCGGCCAGCGCGGCACGGTATTGGTGGAAAAGCGCTGGTGGAACAGACAGATGGCTGACTCCAGGCGCAGATCCGCGAGGTCCAGGTAGAAGCGCGGCAAATCCGCCGGCATACACAGACCTTTATAAATGTTGACCAGGTTCGACAGGCTGCAAACGTAAAAATCTTTATCTTCCTGCAGACGCTTTTCGATACGACGGCGCGCGATGAATAAGCGGCGCTCCATGTCGCGCGGGCGCCAGCCAGCCGGGGCGTTAACAAAGATTTGTTCTATACGTGGCAGCGAGGAGAGGGCGATTTCACCTAGTACGCCTTCATTGGTTGGCACATCGCGCCAGCCGACGATAGACAGCGTTTCGCGCTGAAGTTCTTCTTCGACGATGCGGCGCGCCGCGTTTGCCAGTTCAGGATCCTTATTAAGGAACAGCATCCCAACGGCGTAATTTTTGGCTAAACGCCAGCCGCGCTCTTCCGCAACAATTCGGAAGAAACGATCGGGTTTTTGTAGCAGCAAGCCACAACCGTCGCCGGTTTTTCCATCGGCAAGAATCGCGCCGCGGTGCTGCATTCGGGCCAGTGCGTGTATAGCGGTTCGCACTACCTTGTGGCTAGGTTCGCCTTCTATGTGGGCGATCAGGCCGAAACCACAGTTATCCCTCTCAAGGGATTTATCGTACAACATATCAGTGAACCTCCCCAGGCTCTACGGGACACCCTCCGATACCGATTGCGCACGGGCACAGAAAGAGCATGGCGACGGGGTTTACACCTCGCATTCGCCCTCTTTAAATCCTTTTCGCATCGGTACACAAGTTTGAGGACTTGCTGTTAAGAGGGAATCTCAATTACTGCATAAATATGATGAGCAGAGCGCTCATCCAGAAAGCTTCCAGCGGATTCCCAACTTATCGGGAATCCACACATACGTCAAATGGCAATCTTATTTATACAAAAATGTGCTATGCAACAGCTAATTAAATGATTTTTAAGAGAATAAATGCGTTTTAAATACTACTGAAACGCGCCAGGAGACAGAAACGAGTGTGATCTGTCTCACTGTATCGACGGCACGACATTATCTGTCTGTGCTGAATTGTTTTTTTATCACAGTTTTTTAAACTGCTTTTTATTTATTTTTTGGTTGCTAATACTGTTTTGTGCCAGGGTAAAGATAATTGCCAATCAGCGGCTATGTATAAGGAAAACTCATTACCCTGAGCATGAATTAAATTGCAGTTATTTTGATTGTTTATGCAATGAGGTGAGCGGCCGCGTTGACGATTGATCCAGGTCATCGCCGTCGGTAGCTAAAAATGGCAGGCTTGGCCCCTTTCTTAAGGCCGGTCTATCAGATTATGCAGTTACAAAAATTAGTCAACATGTTTGGTGGGGATCTTGCGCGCCGATATGGAGAAAAGGTTCACAAACTGACGCTGCACGGTGGGTTTAGCTGTCCAAATCGCGATGGCACCATTGGTCGTGGCGGCTGTACCTTTTGTAATGTCGCTTCTTTTGCCGATGAAGAGCAGCAGCACCGTTCGATTGCTGAGCAGCTAGCCCATCAGGCGCAGCGGGTAAACCGGGCTAAGCGCTATTTGGCCTATTTCCAGGCCTATACCAGTACGTTTGCCGAAGTTCAGGTACTGCGATCCATGTATCAGCAGGCAATCAGCCAGGCCAGCATCGTCGGGCTGTGCGTGGGCACCCGCCCGGACTGCGTCCCCGGAGCCGTATTGGACCTGCTGAGTGAGTATCGGGAGCAGGGCTACGAAGTATGGCTCGAGCTGGGTTTACAAACCGCGCATGATAAAACGCTGCACCGAATTAACCGCGGCCACGATTTTGCCTGCTATCAGCGAACCACCCGCCTGGCACGCGAGCGCGACCTTAAAGTGTGTAGCCACCTTATCGTGGGCCTGCCGGGCGAGGGACAGGGTGAATGCCTGGAGACCTTAGAGCAAGTAGTGGAGACCGGCGTAGACGGCATTAAGCTGCATCCACTTCATATTGTGAAGGGGAGCATTATGGCCAGGGCCTGGCAGGCAGGAAGGTTAAACGGTATTGCGCTGGACGACTATACGGTTACCGCAGGAGAGATGATCCGTCACACCCCTCCGGAAGTGATTTTTCACCGTATCTCCGCCAGCGCGCGCCGCCCAACGCTGCTGGCGCCGCTGTGGTGTGAGAACCGCTGGACCGGGATGGTTGAACTGGATAAATACCTCAATGAACACGGCGTTCAGGGGTCTGCTCTCGGTCGTCGCTGGATCTCTCCATAGCAGGCGGATAACGTCATCGCTACGGCGCATTTATTTTGCTTTATCCTCTGAAAAAAAGTGGTGTGACCAACGTCACTGTCGTTAATATAAATCTGGTTATTTTATCTTGTATGGTAGTAGGCTATTACCGTTAATAATATTGAATCAGGTGATTTCGTATGCAAATGACAATGCGTTGGTTTGGGCCGGAGGAAGACAAGGTCTCTCTGGAATATATCCGCCAGGTTCCCGGCGTTGAAGGCGTGGTGGGGGCGCTCTATGATGTCGCGGTTGGTGAGGTATGGCCGCTGGAAAAAATCCAGCGCCTGGTAAATCAGGTTCATGATGCCGGGCTAAAAATGGAAGTTATCGAAAGCGTCAATATTCATGACGATATTAAAATAGGGCTGCCTTCCCGCGATCGCTATATTGCCAACTATCAACAGACTATCCGTAATCTTGCCCGGTTTGGCGTAAAAGTGATTTGCTATAACTTCATGCCGGTTTTTGACTGGATGAAGACCGATATGAACTATGTTCTGCCGGATGGCTCCCGGACGATGGCTTTTGAAAAAAAAGACATTGATAAGAGCCTGGAAGAGGTGGTGAAAGAGGTTCTGGATAACTCAAATGGTTTTGCGCTGCCGGGCTGGGAACCTGAGCGTCTGGCCAAAGTTCAGGAGCTGTTTGCGCAGTACAAAGATGTTGATGACAAGACGCTGCGGGAGAATCTGGTCTATTTTCTGAAGGCGGTTATCCCCGTCTGCGAAGAGGTCGGCGTGAAAATGGCTATTCATCCGGACGATCCGCCGTACTCTATTTTTGGCTTGCCGCGTATCGTGAAAAATCGCGACGATCTGGATTGGATCTGCCGGGCGGTAGATTCTGAGGCCAATGGCATCACGCTCTGCACCGGTTCAATCGCGGAAGATCCTGCCAATGACGTCTACTCGATTCTGGCCGAGTTTACACGGCGCAAGCGTATCCATTTTGCCCATGTGCGTAATATTAATCTTATTAAAGATAAAGACTTTTATGAATGCGCTCATCCGTCAGAATTCGGCTCTTTGGACATGTATAAAGTGATGCAGGCGCTCTATGACAATGGTTTTAGTGGCTATATACGCCCGGATCATGGACGTTTTATCTGGGGTGAAACAGGGCGGCCAGGTTATGGATTATACGACCGTGCGCTGGGCGTGACCTACCTGAAGGGGCTGTGGGAAGCGCTCAGTAAACGCTAACGCTCGTTTTGTTCTCTTCTCTATTTCCGGCTGACGCCAGTTCAGCGTCAGCCGCGTAACTGCAATCCTTCCCGCATTTTTTGCACAACTTACAGCGTCTTGCTCAGAATTGAGTATTATTGTGCGAAGTTGTCGCGAAGGAATCCCTTATGAAGCAAATCCGTATGCTGGCGCAGTATTATGTTGACCTGATGATGAAGCTGGGTCTGGTGCGCTTTTCAATGCTGCTGGCCTTTGCGCTGGTGGTGCTGGCGATAGTTGTGCAGATGGCCGTTACGATGGTGCTGCATGGCCAGGTGGAAAGTATTGATGTGATCCGCTCCATCTTCTTCGGCCTGCTGATTACCCCATGGGCGGTCTATTTCCTTTCGGTGGTGGTTGAGCAACTGGAAGAGTCCCGGCAGCGCCTCTCGCGGCTGGTAGAGAAACTGGAGGAGATGCGCGAGCGCGATCTCAAGCTGAATGTGCAGCTCAAGGACAATATCGCCCAGCTTAATCAGGAAATCGGCGAACGTGAAAAGGCGGAAGCGGAACGTGAAACGACGCTTGAGCAGCTCAAAATTGAGATGAAAGAGCGTGAAGAGGCGCAAATTCAGCTTGAGCAACAATCCTCTTTTCTGCGCTCCTTCCTTGATGCTTCTCCGGATCTGGTTTTCTATCGTAATGAAGATAAAGAGTTTTCCGGTTGTAACCGTGCGATGGAGCTTTTGACAGGCAAAAGTGAAAAGCAGCTTATCCATCTGAAGCCGCAGGATGTTTATACCGAAGAAGTGGCGGAAAAAGTGCTGGAAACGGATGAGAAAGTCTTCCGCCATAACGTCTCACTAACCTACGAACAGTGGCTGGATTATCCGGACGGGCGTAAGGCCTGCTTTGAAATCCGTAAGGTTCCTTATTACGACCGCGTAGGTAAGCGGCGCGGCCTGATGGGTTTTGGCCGCGATATCACGGAGCGTAAGCGCTATCAGGACGCTCTGGAGCGAGCCAGCCGAGATAAGACCACCTTTATCTCAACGATCAGCCACGAGCTGCGTACGCCGCTTAACGGCATTGTAGGGCTTAGCCGAATTCTGCTGGATACCGATTTGACCGGCGAACAGGAAAGATACCTGAAAACCATCCATGTCTCAGCGGTAACCCTTGGTAATATCTTCAATGATATTATTGAGATGGATAAGATGGAGCGGCGTAAAATTCAGCTGGACAACCAGCCGGTTGATTTTACCGGTTTCCTTGCGGACCTGGAAAACCTCTCCGGCCTGCAGGCGCAGCAGAAAGGCCTGCATTTTGTGCTGGAACCCACGCTTCCGCTGCCGCATAAAGTGATCACCGACGGAACGCGTTTACGCCAAATCTTGTGGAATCTTATTAGTAATGCGGTGAAATTTACTCCGCAAGGCGGGAATGTGAACGTCCGCGTGCGCTATGACGAGGGGAATATACTGCACTTCGAAGTGGAAGATTCAGGTATCGGCATCCCTGAAGCGGAGCAGGATAAGATTTTCGCCATGTACTACCAGGTTAAAGATAGCCAGGGCGGCAAGCCTGCGACGGGCACCGGTATCGGTCTTGCCGTATCACGTCGCCTGGCGCGAAATATGGGGGGGGATATCTGCGTTTCCAGCCTGCCGGGTAAAGGCGCGACATTTACCCTCACCGTACATGCTCCGGCCGTTGCGGAAGAGGTTGAAGATACGCTGGCGGAAGATGAAATGCCATTACCTGCGCTGAACGTGCTGCTGGTGGAAGATATTGAGCTAAACGTGATCGTTGCGCGATCGGTACTTGAGAAGCTTGGCAATAGCGTCGATGTGGCGATGACCGGTAAGGCTGCGCTGGAGATGTTCGTCCCCGGCGAATACGATCTGGTGCTGCTTGATATCCAACTGCCGGATATGACCGGCCTTGATATCTCTCGTCAGCTTAAACAGCGCTTTGCCGCCGACGAGCTTCCGCCGTTGGTTGCGCTTACCGCTAACGTACTGAAGAACAAGAATGAGTATCTGGAAGCGGGAATGGATGATGTCCTGAGTAAGCCGTTATCGGTTCCGGCATTAACCGCGATTATCAAAAAATTCTGGGATGCGCCGGAAGAAGAGGAGAATGAGATGCCATCTGTAGATAGCAGTAAATCGGCTTCCGTACTGGATATTCCGATGCTTGAGCAGTACATCGAACTGGTAGGGCCGAAGCTTATTTATGACGGCCTGGCCGTCTTTGAAAGAATGATGCCGGGCTATATGGCGGTTCTGGAGTCTAATTTAACCGCTCGCGACCAGAAAGGAATTGTTGAAGAGGGGCACAAGATTAAAGGGGCTGCGGGCTCGATCGGTTTACGCCATATTCAACAGTTAGGTCAGCAGATCCAGACGCCGGATTTACCCGCATGGGCGGATAACGTTGGCGAATGGGTTGAAGAGATGAAATCCGAATGGCAAAGCGATGTCGCGGTACTGAAAGCGTGGGTCGCGGCGGCAGATAAAAAATGACCCCGGATAAACCGGGGTGCGCGAATACTGCGCCAACACCAGGGAACTGGACATTGCGCCAGAATCATTTAAGTGATTTTTTTACACGGCGCAACCTGAGGATTTGGCTTACTCGCTCATTAAGATAGCAAACCTTAAATATTTTGTTACGTGAAACAGTAAAATATGTGAAGCATAGCGAGTAAATCAAAATTTTTGACTGCTTTCATAAACTTGTACTAAGGGGCTGATGTGATGAAGAAAATTGGTGTCGTGCTGAGCGGATGCGGCGTTTATGACGGAAGTGAAATCCATGAAGCTGTCATTACCCTGCTGGCAATTGCCCGCAGCGGGGCTCAGGCCGTTTGCTATGCGCCGGATAAAGTACAAACCGATGTTATCAATCATCTGACCGGCGAAGCGCAGGCGGAAAGCCGTAATGTGCTGGTGGAAGCGGCGCGTATCGCGCGCGGAGAGATTCAGCCTTTGGCCAATGCCCGAGCGGATGAGCTGGACGCGCTGATTGTGCCCGGCGGTTTTGGCGCGGCAAAGAATCTCAGTAGCTTTGCCTCGCAGGGGAGCGAATGTGAAGTGGATAGCGATCTTAAAGCGTTGGCTCTGGCGATGCATCAGGCCGGTAAGCCGCTGGGCTTTATCTGCATCGCTCCGGCGCTGTTGCCGAAAATTTTCGCTATTCCGCTACGCGTGACCATCGGTACCGATCTCGATACCGCCGATGCGGTAGAGGAAATGGGTGCTGAGCACGTGCCTTGCCCGGTGGATGATATTGTAGTTGATGAAGATAACAAAGTGGTGACGACTCCGGCGTACATGCTGGCGCAGAACATCGCGGAGGCGGCGAACGGAATTGAAAAACTGGTCGCTCGCGTCCTGGTGCTGGCCGCATGACCCTCCGCTTTTCGCCGCTGCGGATGATGAAGCGTTTTGTTCTGAGGCTGCTGTTGGCTTGCGTGGTGCTTTGGGGCGGCGGAATTGCGCTGTTTAGTATCGTGCCCGTCCCTTTTTCGGCAGTGATGCTGGAGCGCCAGGTCAGCGCCTGGCTTTCCGGGAATTTTCATTATGTCGCCCATTCCGATTGGGTGGGGATGGATGAAATCTCGCCGTGGATGGGGCTTGCCGTTATTGCTGCAGAAGATCAGAAATTCCCGGAGCACTGGGGGTTTGATGTTTCGGCCATTGAGAAGGCGCTGGCGCATAACGAGCGCAATGACAGCCGGATCCGCGGAGCGTCAACGCTGTCGCAGCAAACGGCAAAAAACCTGTTCCTGTGGGATGGCCGCAGCTGGCTGAGAAAAGGGCTGGAGGCGGGGCTGACCGTCGGCATCGAGACGGTCTGGAGCAAAAAACGGATCCTCACCGTTTATCTCAATATTGCTGAGTTTGGCGACGGAACGTTTGGCGTAGAAGCCGCATCGCAGCGCTATTTTCACAAACCTGCCAGTAGACTGACGGCTGCAGAAGCCGCGCTTTTAGCTGCGGTTTTGCCCAATCCCATTCGCTTTCGCGCCGATGCGCCGTCGGGTTATGTTCACCGCCGTCAGGCGTGGATCCTGCGCCAGATGAGGCAGTTAGGTGGGGAAGGTTTTATGCGGGCGAATAAGCTACATCAATAAACTTGCTATCAGATCTCCCCGGTAAGCACCGCTGCAGCCGGGGAATACCTCTAGTCTTCATCAAACCCGGCGTTGAATAGCGCGATAACGGCGGCTAGCGCTTCAACCTCCTGCGGACCGTTGGCTTCAATCTCAATCTGACGGCCTTTAGCCGAGTCGAGCATCAGCAAGGCAATCACGCTATTCGCTTCAGCTTCAGTACCTTCATCATTGCGCAGCAGGACTTCAGCATCATAGTTCTGCATTAATTCAAACAGCTTCATCGCCGGGCGAGCGTGCATGCCCAGCTTATTGGTGATTTCAACGGTTTGCTTAACGGTCATGATTTGCGTTTTTCCAGCGTCCGATGACGGGACTGCACGTTCTTACCGCGCGAGCGGAAGTAGTCAGCCAGCTGTTCGGCGATATAAACCGAACGGTGTTTACCACCGGTACAACCAATAGCTACCGTCAGATAGCTGCGGTTATTGGTCTCCAGCATAGGTAACCATAGCTCAAGATAGCTGCGGGTCTGGTAAATGAAATTATGCACTTCCGTGTGCCGGTCGAGGAAAGCGGCCACGGGTTTATCAAGGCCGGTCATCGGGCGCAGCTTCGGATCCCAGTGCGGGTTCGGCAGAAAGCGCACGTCAAAAACGTAGTCGGCATCGATAGGGATGCCGTGCTTAAAGCCAAAGGATTCAAATACCATCGTCAGTTCGCGTTCGCGTTTGCCCAGCAAACGCGTGCGCAACATTTCTGCCAGCTCATGCACCGACATTTCAGAAGTATCGACGATCAGGTCGGCGCGGGAGCGCAGAGGTTCCAGCAGATCGCTCTCTTCATCAATGGCGCTTTCCAGCGACAGGTTTTTGCTTGATAGAGGATGTAAACGACGGGTGTCGCTATAGCGGCGAATCAGGGTGTTACGATCGGCATCAAGGAACAGCAGCTGAGGTGAAAACTCTGCGGGCAGATTTTTCATCGCCTGCTCGAAGATTTCCGGCGATTCGGGCATGTTTCGCACGTCAATACTGACGGCCGCCGAGATGTTTCTGTCGGCGAGCGAACGCGCCAGCTCTGGCAACAGCACAACCGGCAGGTTATCGACGCAGTAAAAACCCATATCTTCCAGCGCTCGCAGGGCGACGGATTTCCCCGACCCTGAACGGCCGCTGACGATCATCAGTACCATGTACCGTTTCTCCTCAGTACGAAAAAGAGTAAGGTGCGACTTCCGTTATGCCTCATTGTTGCTTCCCGCTTCAGTGATGATTTCATAGAGCTCTTCATCACTTTGTGCAGCGCGCAGACGGCGGCAAATAGTTTTATCTGCCAGGCGCTTTGCCACCAGCGAGAGCGTATGCAGATGCGTTTTAGTTTGATCGGCCGGGACGAGAAGGGCAAACAGCAGATCGACAGGTTGATTGTCGATAGCATCAAAGGCAATCGGGGTTTCCAGTTGAACAAAAACGCCCACGGCGCGCAGCGTATCCTCTTCGAGTTTACCGTGGGGGATCGCAATGCCGTTACCAATCCCGGTACTGCCCATTTTCTCACGGGTGAGAATCGCCTCGAACACCACCTGGGGCGCTAAGCCTAACTGCTTTGCCGCCAGCTCGCTGATGATTTCCAGCGCGCGCTTTTTGCTCTGGCAGTGAACCTGGCTACGGGTACATTCCTGGTTAAGGACATTGCTCAGTTGTAGAGCCGAATCGTTATTTATCATAATTTCACCTGAGCTCACCCTGGCCAACCGCCTGCAGGCGGTTGGCGTAGGCTATTGCCCGGACAATTAGTGTTGTTTCAGTTTATCTTTATGTTTTGTTAACTGTCTTGCCAGCTTATCGATAAGGCCATCGATAGCAGCATACATATCCTGCCCTTCCGCACTGGCATGGATTTCGCCACCGTTGACATGCAGATTGGCGTCCGCAATTTGCGTCACCTTCTCCACTTTTAACACAATATAGACCTGATTGATCCTGTCGAAAAACTGCTCCAGTTTGCTGAACTTCGCCGTCACGAAATCGCGCATGGCGGGAGTTATTTCGACGTTGTGTCCTGTAATGTTGAGCTGCATAGTGTCTTCCTTATCGGTTGGGTCAAACCAGCTGCTTGCGCTGATTCGACGGCGGGATGGATAAAGACTCTCGGTACTTAGCAACGGTTCGCCGCGCCACCATAATACCCTGATCGGACAGCATGGTGGTGAGCTTACTGTCACTCAATGGTTTCGCGGGGTTTTCCGCGGCGATTAATTTCTTCACCAGCGCGCGAATGGCCGTCGACGATGCTTCGCCGCCGCCTTCGGTGTTCACATGGCTTGAGAAGAAATACTTCAGCTCAAAAATACCGCGTGGACTGTGCAGGTATTTTTGCGTGGTAACGCGTGAAATAGTGGATTCATGCATTTCGACGGCCTGAGCGATATCCGCCAGCACCATCGGCTTCATAAACTCTTCACCTTGTTCAAAAAAGGCCTGCTGCTGTTCGACGATGCAGCGGCTGACGCGCAGCAGGGTGTCGTTGCGGCTCTCCAGGCTCTTGATAAGCCAGCGGGCTTCCTGGAGATTGCTGCGGATAAACTGGCCGTCAGCATCATTCCGCGCGCTGTTGCCCATTGCCGCATAGTGCTGATTGATCTTCAGGCGGGGAAGGCTATCTGAATTGAGTTCGACAACCCAACGATCGTGAACCTTACGCACCAGCACGTCAGGGATGACATATTCCGGCTCGCCAGTTTGAATCGACTGGCCCGGGCGCGGATCCAGCGATTGGATCAGATTCACCGCTTCCTTTAACACCTCTTCTTTCAGGCGGGTAACGCGCATCAGAGTACGGAAGTCATGGTTGGCCAGCAGATCGAGATGATCGCTGATGATCAGGCGAGCTTCATCAATCCAAGGCGTCTCTTTGGCAAACTGTGAAAGCTGAACCAGCAGGCAATCGCGCAAGTCTTTTGCCGCCACGCCGACGGGGTCGAAACGCTGGATGCGCTTGAGCACCGCTTCAACTTCTTCAAGTCCGATTTCATCATCGCCAATACTTTCAACGATCTCTTCGACAGGAATAGTCAGGTACCCTGTGTCATCAACGGCATCGACGATTGAGGTCGCAATGGCGCGATCGGTATCGGTAAATGGCGTGAGTTCAACCTGCCACATCAGGTAATCCTGCAGGCTTTGCGTGGTCTCGCCCTGATAGACGGGCAGTTCATCATCCTGATAATCGACGCCGTTGCCTGAGGGCGTTCCCGCGGTATAGATCTCATCCCAGCTGGCATCAAGCGGCAGCTCGTCGGGCATCTCTTTCTGCTCAAGGGCATCGACGGTATCCAGAGATTCGCGATCCTCGGCCTCTTTGGTTTCTACCTCATCGTGAAGATCGGTTTGCTCCAGCAACGGGTTGCTGTCCAGCGCCTGCTGGAGTTCTTGCTGGAGTTCTAACGTAGACAACTGCAGTAAACGAATCGCCTGCTGCAGTTGTGGCGTCATGGCAAGCTGTTGGCTTAGCCTTAATTGCAAACCTTGCTTCATATTCAGGGCCAATATCTCCGGCTAAAACGTCTGGAACCTCTACCCTATCAGAGTCTGAAGTCTTCCCCAAGATACACGCGCTTAACCTGCTCGTCTTCAAGGATTTGCTGTGGCGTACCGTGAGCAATCAGGTGGCCCTGGCTGACGATATAAGCGCGTTCGCAAACGGCCAGCGTTTCCCTGACGTTATGGTCGGTAATCAACACGCCGAGGCCGCTGTCGCGCAGGTGTTCAATAATACGTTTAATGTCGATAACGGAAATGGGGTCAACGCCGGCGAAGGGTTCATCAAGCAGGATGAATTTCGGATTAGCGGCCAGCGCGCGGGCGATTTCAACGCGGCGGCGTTCACCACCGGAGAGCGCCTGACCGAGACTGTCGCGCAGGTGCTCAATGTGAAACTCTTCCATGAGCTCTTTCGCGCGATCTTCACGCTGTTCGGTGCTCAGGTCGTCGCGAATCTGCAATACCGCCATCAGGTTATCGTATACGCTCAGGCGGCGAAAAATAGAGGCTTCCTGAGGGAGATAGCCGATTCCGCGACGCGCGCGCGCGTGCAGCGGCAGCAGGCTAATATCTTCGTCATCGATGATAATGTTCCCTGCGTCGCGCGGTACGATGCCAACGACCATATAGAAGGTGGTCGTTTTACCGGCGCCGTTTGGGCCGAGCAGGCCTACAATTTCGCCCGAGTTCACGGTCAGACTGACATCTTCCACGACGCGGCGGCCTTTATAGGCTTTAGCAAGGTTCTTTGCAGTTAATGTTGCCATAACGAATTACTTACCTTTCTTTGACTGATCGCCACTTTTGTCCTGCAGCTGCGAAGGAACCAGAACCGTGGTCACGCGCCCGCCTTTATTGCTGAAAGCCTGCATTTTTTGTTCTTTCACCAGGTAAGTGATTTTGTCACCCTGGATATTGCTATCGACCTGCTCCAGATGCGCATTGCCGGTCAGGACGACAAAGTCATTTTGCAGTTCATAATGCATTTTCGACGCGCGGCCTTTCACCGGCTTGCCGTTGTCCTGCATCTGGTAGAAGGTGGCAGGGTTACCGTAGCCATCGATAACCTCTTTACCTTTTTCGCCGCCAGGACGGGTCACAACGACTTTGTCGGCATTGATTTTGATGGTTCCCTGAGTGACGACAACATTCCCCGTAAAGGTCACGACGTTGCCCTGCATATCCAGCGACTGCTGATCGGATTCAATGTGAATCGGCTGATCGGTATCACCCGTCTTTGCCTGAGCCGACAGGCTGGCCGCCAGTAAGGCGCTGGCGAGCGCAATCTTAAGGCTGAGTTTGTTTGTTCTGAATTTCATATGAGGTTCTAACCTTTTCAATCAGCTCGGCATTTTTGCTGCGCAGGTTCCCGCGCATTTTCAGGCCGCTGGAATTAAATGTTGTTCCGTACAACGTCACCATGTCATCGGAGGTAACATCCTGCGTCACCAGGTTTATCTGGGCGTTATCCGTCGTAATTTTGCGCAGTTGAGAGTCAGCCGACAGCGCATCGACTTCAACGTGCCCGTAAAGATACAGCATGCGATCATTGGTCAACTTAGCTTTATCCGCTTTGATAGACCAGGTTGGTGCTTTATTCGTATCAAAGGTGGTCATCACCGGTTTGGCAAACCACGACAGCTGCTGCGCGGAGAAGTACTCCACGTGTTCAGCGATGAGCCGGTAGTTAAGCGCCCCCTCGGGACTATACACGACGGTATCGGTATGTTCGCTGGTATACGTTGGGTCATCAGGATTGATCGCTTGCTGGGTCGTATCGTCCGTACTCGCCAGGTTCAGGCCGATCAGAATCAGCGCGACCAGCGACAGTAAAATGATAACCCAACGTCTGGTTTTACTCATATAGATTGCCCTTTGGCCTCATCCAGCTTGCCCTGCGCCAATAGTAGCAAATCGCATACTTCCCGTACCGCTCCGCGACCGCCGTTAATACGCGTGACGTAATCCGCGCGCGGGAGCAGCAACGGATGCGCATCGGCTACCGCTACACTTAAACCCACTTTAGCCATCACCGGCCAGTCAATCAGATCGTCGCCAATGTAGGCGACTTCATCAGCATCAACGGCCAGCTTATTCAATAGTTCATGGAACGCCAGCAGCTTATCGGACTGTCCCTGGTACAGATGCCTGATGCCCAGCGTTTGGCAGCGATCTTCCACCAGTTTAGCTTTTCGCCCGGTAATTATCGCCACTTCAATATCTGAAGTCAGGGCGCAGCGGATGCCGTAGCCATCGCGCACGTTAAACGCTTTCAGCTCTTCACCGTTATTGCCCATGTAGATAACGCCGTCGGATAGAACGCCGTCCACATCAAGTATGAGTAAACGGATTTTTGCCGCCCGGTCAATAAAGTCCTGGCTCACCGGCCCATAGCAGGTCGCGATCAGGGCATCAGCATTATTCATTATTTTTTCCTTACTTACACTACGCCCGCGCGCAGGAGATCGTGCATATGTATCACACCTACCAGGCGGTCGCCATCGGCAACCAGCACGCAGGTGATATGACGGGACTGCATCAGGTTGAGCGCATCAACGGCCAGAGTGCCGGGACGGATACGGATACCGCCTCGCGTCATCACCTCGGCAATGCTGGCGTTACGCACATCAATACCGGTATCAAATACGCGGCGCAGATCGCCATCGGTGAAGATGCCGATGATATTCATCTCATCATCGCAAATGGCAGTCATGCCTAAATTTTTGCGCGTGATTTCCAGCAGCGCGTCGCGCAGCGTAGCCTTCAGGCTCACGTGCGGAATTTCATCACCGGTGTGCATGATATCATTGACCCGCAGCAGTAGCTTACGACCCAGCGCGCCGCCGGGATGCGATAGCGCAAAATCCTCTGCGGTAAAACCGCGGGCTTCCAGCAGCGCTACGGCAAGCGCATCGCCCATGACCAGCGCGGCGGTGGTGCTGGATGTCGGAGCCAGCCCTAACGGGCAAGCCTCTTTGGGCACCTTTACGCACAGATGAATATCCGCCGCGCGCGCCATGCTGCTGTCCGGTCGGCTGGTGATACAAATCAGCGACACCTGCTGGCGCTTAAGCACCGGGATCAGGGCGAGAATTTCGTTTGATTCGCCGGAGTTGGACAGCGCAATCACCACATCGCAGGGGGTGACCATACCCAAATCGCCGTGCGCGGCCTCTCCGGGGTGAACGAAGAAAGATGAAGTACCGGTGCTGGCAAACGTCGCCGCCATTTTTCGCCCGATATGGCCGGATTTGCCCATCCCCATCACCACAACTTTACCGTTACAGCGGAAGATGGTCTCACAGGCACGGGTAAAATCTTCATTAATATATTGATCGAGCTGGGCCAGACCTTCACGTTCAATTTCCAGAACCTCACGGCCTGCCCGTTGAAAGTCAAAATCCGCTGGCAAATCTGTTTGCGACATAATGTTATCCCGAATCATTCAACGAAGAGCGGCGCTGTCCAGTACAGCATCGCTAACCAAAGCATAAAACCGCCAACCAGCAGGGCGCCGGCAAGGCGACCTGGCTGCTGCTTACGGCGCCAGCACAGCGCAGCGAAGATCAGGCTGACCAGCAGCATAACGCCATAGTCGCGGGTAAAGGCCTCGGCGGCAAAGGTACCCGGCGCAATCAGCGCGGGGAGCCCGAGGACCAGTACAATATTCAGAATATTAGCGCCAATGATATTGCCGATGGCGATATCGTTCTCGCCTTTGCGCGCACCGGCAATGGCGGTAGCCAGCTCGGGCAGGCTGGTGCCTATCGCGACGACCGTTAAGCCGACGGTCAGTTCGCTGATGGCAAAAAAGTTCGCCAGAACCGTGGCGTTATCAACGACCATTCGCGTGGCCATCGGCATCACTATCATCGCGACGCCCAACCAGAGCAGCGCGACGGGAAGCGAACCCTCCCGCGGCAGCTCCGCCAGCTGTTCGCGGGTCAGGCTGTCGTTCCCCTGACGCTCTGCCAGGCGGGCGATTTTAATGGTAAACAGCAGCCATAATATGGCCAGCGCCAGCAAAAAAAGGCCGTCTATCCGCGTGAGCTGCCCGTCGTACAGCACGAATCCCGCCAGTAAACTGACCAGCAACATTAACGGCAATTCGCGGCGCAGGATATCAGAATGCACGGTAAAAGGTTGAAACAGAGCCGTGAGGCCGAGGATCAGCAGGATGTTGGTGATATTCGATCCGAGAGCCGTTCCGATCGCCAAATCGGTTTGCCCATGCAGAGAAGCGGCGGCGGAAACGATCGTTTCCGGTAAGCTGGTTCCGATGCTTACCACCGTCATGCCAATAATCAGGGGAGGGATCCCCAGCATACGGCAGAGTATTGAAGCGGCGTAGACCAGACGATCGGCGCTGTAGACAACCAGCAATAAACCAATAATTAACAGAGCCGTCGCTAAGAGCATCTAAAGTCCTTTATTCAGGTATAATCGTCGCCTCGCTGGCCGTCCGTAGGCAGCGTAACGAATTCTTAATTTTGACTTTATGTGTGCCAAAAGTAAAACAAATGCCAGCTTTCGCTAACCTGGGCAGGTAAGATTCTGTAAAAATGTTGGGTTTGTGGTGAAAGAAAGCGCCATGCTTAGCCCGAAGGGTGTCTAGTAAGGATGATTTTATGAGCCAGAGTTTGGCGAATCTAGTCGAAGTGCGCGGTATTCGCTTCTCGCGGGGCGATCGCGTGATCTTCGATGATATCTCGCTATCGGTACCCCGTGGAAAGATCACCGCGATTATGGGGCCATCAGGGATCGGCAAAACCACCCTGTTACGCCTGATCGGCGGCCAGATCCCGCCGGACAAGGGCGAGATCCTGTTTGATGGTGAAAACGTACCGCAGATGTCGCGCTCGCGCCTGTACACCGTGCGCAAGCGTATGAGCATGCTGTTTCAATCCGGCGCGCTGTTCACCGACATGAACGTGTTTGATAACGTCGCCTATCCGCTGCGCGAGCATACTCGTCTGCCGGAAGCGCTGCTGCACAGCACGGTAATGATGAAGCTGGAAGCCGTCGGCCTTCGCGGAGCCGCTAAGCTGATGCCTTCCGAACTTTCGGGGGGGATGGCGCGCCGTGCTGCGCTGGCGAGGGCGATTGCGCTGGAACCTGATCTCATCATGTTCGATGAGCCCTTTGTCGGACAGGACCCCATTACGATGGGGGTACTGGTGAAATTGATTTCTGAACTCAACAGCACCCTGGGTGTCACCTGTATCGTAGTTTCGCATGATGTGCCGGAAGTGCTCAGCATTGCGGACTTTGCGTATATTGTGGCGGACAAAAAAGTCGTGGCGCATGGGAGCGCGCAGTCGCTGCGTGAAAATGCCGATCCTCGCGTTCGTCAGTTCATTGATGGTATCGCTGACGGCCCGGTGCCGTTCCGCTATCCGGCGGGTGATTATCATCATGATTTATTGGGCAAAGGGAGTTAAGCGACTCATGTTGTTAAATGCGCTAGCCGCGCTCGGGCATCGCGGTATTAAAACTATCGCGACGTTCGGGCGTGCTGGATTGATGCTCTTCAACGCAGTTGTGGGCAAGCCTGAGTTTCGCAAGCATGCGCCGCTGCTGGTACGCCAGCTGTATAACGTTGGCGTGCTGTCGATGCTGATCATTATTGTATCGGGGCTGTTCATCGGTATGGTGCTGGGTCTGCAGGGCTATCTGGTGTTAACCACCTATAGCGCTGAAACCAGCCTCGGCATGCTGGTGGCGCTGTCGCTGCTGCGTGAACTGGGGCCGGTTGTTGCCGCGCTGTTGTTTGCCGGACGTGCCGGTTCGGCATTGACGGCCGAAATTGGCCTGATGCGCGCCACTGAACAGCTCTCCAGCATGGAGATGATGGCGGTCGACCCGCTTCGCCGCGTGATTTCACCGCGTTTCTGGGCCGGGGTGATTTCACTGCCGTTGCTAACCATTATTTTTGTGGCGGTCGGCGTATGGGGCGGTTCGCTGGTTGGGGTTAACTGGAAGGGCATTGATGCCGGCTTCTTCTGGACGGCGATGCAAAATGCCGTCGACTGGCGGATGGATCTGGTCAACTGCCTGATTAAGAGTCTGGTTTTCGCCATTACGGTAACATGGATCGCGTTATTTAACGGTTATGACGCTATCCCCACTTCCGCCGGGATTAGCCGGGCGACGACGCGTACGGTAGTACATGCGTCGCTGGCGGTTCTGGGGCTGGATTTTGTGCTGACTGCGCTGATGTTTGGGAATTGAGTTCATGCAAACGAGAAAAAATGAAATCTGGGTTGGGGTATTCTTACTGGTTGCGCTGCTGGCGGCGCTGTTTGTCTGCCTGAAGGCGGCAAACGTGACCTCTATACGTACTGAACCGACCTACCGGCTCTATGCCACTTTTGACAATATCGGCGGTCTGAAAGCGCGCTCACCGGTGCGAATTGGCGGCGTGGTCGTAGGACGCGTGGCGGATATCACCCTCGATCCTAAAACCTACCTGCCTCGCGTGGCTCTCGATATTGATGAGCGTTATAACCATATCCCCGATACCAGCTCGCTGGCGATCAGAACTTCCGGTCTGCTGGGCGAACAGTACCTGGCGATGAACATCGGGTTTGAAGACCCTGAGCTGGGAACGGCTATCCTTAAAGATGGCGGCACCATTCAGGACACCAAATCCGCCATGGTGCTGGAAGATTTGATAGGCCAGTTCCTCTACAACAGTAAAGGTAGTGACAATAAGAATTCTGGCGATGAACAGGCTGCTGGAGAGAGTCATACTGACGCTACGCCGCCTGCCGGCACGACGCATTAATTTCAGGAGAGAGAAGACATGTTTAAACGCTTACTAATGGTCGCCATGCTGGTGATTGCCCCATTGACTGCGGCTACCGCCGCGGACCAGTCCAATCCGTATAAGCTGATGAACGAAGCGGCGCAGAAAACCTTCGACCGCCTGAAAAACGAGCAGCCGAAGATTCAGGCTAATCCGAACTACCTGCGCGAAATCGTCGATCAGGAATTGCTGCCGTACGTTCAGGTAAAATACGCCGGTGCGCTGGTGCTGGGGCGTTATTACAAAGAAGCGACCCCGGCGCAGCGTGAAGCCTATTTTGCCGCCTTCCGTGAATATCTGAAGCAGGCCTACGGCCAGGCGCTGGCGATGTACCACGGTCAGACCTACCAGATAGCGCCGGAGCAGCCTCTGGGCGATGCGACTATTATCCCTATCCGCGTCACGATCCTTGACCCGAATGGCCGTCCGCCGGTGCGTCTGGATTTCCAGTGGCGTAAAAATACCCAGACCGGCAACTGGCAGGCGTACGACATGATTGCGGAAGGGGTGAGCATGATCACCACTAAACAAAATGAGTGGAGCGACCTGCTGCGCACCAAAGGCGTTGATGGTCTGACGGCGCAGCTGAAGGCAAGCTCCGCGCAGCCGATTACCCTGGAACAGAAAAAATAATGACCGGGCAGCTGAGCTGGGCTCGCGATGGTGAGACGCTGGCGCTGCGCGGAGAGCTGGATCAGGATCTCCTGGTCCCGCTGTGGGATGCACGCGCTCAGGCGACGGATGGCGTGTCGGCAATTGACCTGAGCGCAGTGACCCGCGTGGATACCGCCGGACTGGCGCTATTGGTGCATTTTATCGCGCTGATTCGTCGGCAGGGTCGGGAAGCGAAATTGATCGGTAAGAGTGAAAATCTGCAAACCCTGGTCAGGTTATATAACCTTCCTGCTGATATGATCCCATAAATTTTTCAGTGCCTTACTGCTGAAGCTATTCTGAAAGCCCCATCAAACTTTTCGATGGGGCTTTTTGCTTGTTTAAGACAGCGCCACTTTCCTCTAAGATGTTGGGCTGTTTTCACTATCAGATAAATGTAGCCCATGGAAAATCATGAAATTCAGACCGTGCTGATGAACGCACTCTCCCTTCAGGAAGTCCACGTCTCTGGCGATGGCAGCCACTTTCAGGTTATTGCTGTGGGTGAGATGTTCGACGGCATGAGCCGGGTCAAGAAGCAACAGGCTATCTACGCCCCGCTGATGGAATATATTGCCGATAATCGCATCCATGCTCTGTCGATTAAAGCGTTTACTCCGCAGGAGTGGGCGCGAGACCGCAAACTTAATGGCTTATAAGCTGTGGGGATGTTCCCCGCAGCGTATGTGAATTCTTAACAGAGAACAGAATCAATGGATAAATTCCGTGTTCAGGGGCCAACTCGCCTTCAGGGCGAGGTCACCATTTCCGGCGCGAAAAACGCCGCCCTGCCAATCCTCTTTTCCGCGCTATTAGCCGAAGAGCCGATTGAGATCCAAAACGTACCGAAGCTGAAAGACATCGATACCACCATGAAACTGCTGAGCCAGCTGGGCGCGAACGTTAAGCGCAACGGCTCCGTCTGGATTGATGCCGGCCCGGTCGACGTTTTCTGTGCTCCGTATGATCTCGTTAAAACTATGCGCGCGTCTATTTGGGCGCTGGGGCCGCTGGTGGCCCGCTTTGGCCAGGGTCAGGTATCTCTGCCTGGCGGCTGCGCTATCGGCGCGCGCCCCGTTGATTTACACATTACCGGCCTTGAGCAGCTGGGCGCGGAAATCAAACTGGAAGAAGGGTATGTTAAGGCGTCGGTCAACGGCCGTCTGAAAGGCGCGCATATCGTGATGGACAAGGTCAGCGTTGGCGCAACCGTGACCATCATGAGCGCAGCGACGCTGGCGGAAGGCACGACCGTTATCGAAAACGCCGCGCGTGAGCCGGAAATCGTTGATACCGCAAACTTCCTTAATACGCTGGGCGCGAAAATCAAAGGTCAGGGTACCGATCGTATCACCATCGAAGGCGTAGCGCGCCTCGGTGGCGGCGTGTACCGCGTTCTGCCGGATCGTATTGAAACCGGGACGTTCCTGGTGGCAGCGGCGATTTCTGGCGGTAAGATTTTGTGCCGCAATGCTCAGCCCGATACCCTGGATGCGGTTCTGGCGAAGCTACGTGATGCCGGCGCGGATATCGAAACGGGCGAGGACTGGATTAGCCTCGACATGCATGGCAACCGGCCGAAGGCTGTCAACGTGCGTACTGCCCCACACCCGGGCTTCCCGACCGACATGCAGGCCCAGTTCACATTACTGAATCTGGTTGCTGAGGGAACAGGGGTGATCACCGAGACGATCTTCGAAAACCGTTTTATGCATATTCCGGAACTGATCCGTATGGGTGCGCATGCGGAAATCGAAAGCAACACGGCGATTTGCCACGGCGTGCAGCAGCTTTCTGGCGCTCAGGTAATGGCGACGGATCTGCGCGCGTCAGCCAGCCTGGTACTGGCGGGCTGTATCGCGGAAGGTACGACGATTGTCGATCGTATTTACCACATTGACCGCGGCTACGAGCGTATCGAAGACAAACTGCAGGCGCTGGGCGCGAATATCGAACGCGTCAAAGGCGAATAAGCCTGTAGCAGCAGCCCTCTGACGTTGGTCCGGGGGCTGTTCTCTGCAACCTCGCTTTACTTGTTATTCTTCCTCTGACGCATCATCTGCGTTCTGTCGATAAACTGATGGGTATGGGGATCGTGATAGCGCGATGGCCATATCACCCACGGATCGGTTTCCAGCGCATTCGCAATAATCAGCTCGCCTTTGGGCCAGGGACGAGTCAACGCGTTGGCAAGCGTTGAAGAACTTAAACCATTACGCCGCGATTCAGCTGCCAGCGACGTCCCTTTTTTGCGTAATCCGGCAATAATATCCGCCGGATGCCAGTCGATGAACTTATCCATAAATTCTCCTGGTATTAAACATTCCGTTCGTCCTTAATGGGCGACAAAATGACTATACCTTGAGTTCCAGTAATGTTCTAACAAGTTCTTTTAATGGATGGGATATTAGGAATATATCAAGAAATAAAGCAGCTTTTGAGTTTACAGGAGTTTATTGGAACTTTCCCGCGATTGACGCGGGAAAGGAGGGCGGGAATTAATGATCGCGCTGTACAGCGATGTGGGCGAGGCCAATTAGCGCTTCCCGCCATGGAGAATCGGGAAGGACCTGAAGCGCGGCAATAGCTTTATCAGCTTCTTCCTCCGCGCGTTTTTGGGTCCATTCAAGCGAACCACAGGTGGCCATGGTTTCCAGCACGGCTTCAAGAAGATGACGACCGTTACCCTGTTCAATCGCTCCGCGGATCATGGCGGATTGTTCGGCGTTGCCGTGCCGCATCGCGTGCAGCAGCGGAAGGGTAGGTTTGCCTTCATTCAGATCGTCACCGACGTTTTTACCGAGTCGCTCGCCGTCTGAACTGTAGTCCAGCAAATCATCGATCAGCTGGAAAGCGGTCCCCAGATAGCGTCCGTAATCCTGTAACGCTTTTTCTTGTTCCGCGGTACAGTCGGCCAGAATACCGGAGCACTGGGCTGCGGCTTCAAACAGACGGGCAGTCTTGCTGTAAATAACCCGCATGTAGTTTTCTTCGGTAATGTCCGGATCGTTGACGTTCATCAACTGCAGCACTTCGCCTTCAGCGATAACGTTAACGGCTTCCGACATCACTTCCAGAACTCTCAGCGAGCCAAGGCTGGTCATCATCTGAAAGGCGCGGGTGTAGATGAAATCACCAACCAGCACGCTAGCGGCATTACCAAAAGCGGCGTTTGCTGTGGCTTTTCCGCGGCGCATATCAGACTCATCGACGACATCATCATGCAGCAGGGTGGCGGTGTGGATAAATTCGATCAGCGCGGCAATGGCGACATGAGCGTTGCCCTGATATCCAACGGCACGCGCGGCCAGTACGGCGATCATCGGACGAATGCGTTTACCGCCTCCGCTAACAATGTAATAGCCTAACTGATTGATAAGCTGAACATCAGAGTCGAGTTGCTCAAGAATTGTCGCATTGACGCCCGCCATATCCTGCGCGGTTAACTCATTGATTTTTTCTAAATTCATCGCAAAAGCCGGGCCAAATGTCCTGTTATCGCGTATCCGAATAGGATCACAGAAGGATTAAGACAGAATTAAAAGAAGATGTGATTGTACTGAAAAATTGCCGTAGATAAACGCTGGAGTGAAAGTTGTGTTTTTTTTCTGCGTTGATCGCTGATCGCTCTTGTCAAAGGCTCGCGTTTTGCGTAATATTCGCGCCCTATTGTGAATATTTATAGCGCACTCTGAATCATACGAAGAGGTGCGCGGAAGCGGAGTTCTATATGTACGCGGTTTTCCAAAGTGGTGGTAAACAACACCGAGTAAGCGAAGGTCAAACCATTCGCCTGGAAAAGCTGGACATCGCAACTGGCGAAGCTGTTGAGTTCGCTGAAGTGCTGATGATCGCAAACGGTGAAGAAATTAAAATCGGCGTTCCTTTCGTTGAGGGCGGCGTAATTAAAGCTGAAGTTGTTGCACACGGTCGTGGCGAGAAAGTTAAAATCGTTAAGTTTCGTCGTCGTAAACACTACCGTAAGCAGCAGGGCCATCGTCAGTGGTTCACTGATGTGAAAATTACTGGCATCAGCGCCTAAGACCTGAGGAGAGATTTAAATGGCACATAAAAAGGCTGGCGGCTCAACTCGTAACGGTCGCGATTCAGAAGCTAAACGCCTGGGCGTTAAGCGTTTCGGTGGCGAATCCGTTCTGGCGGGTAGCATCATCGTTCGTCAACGTGGTACCAAATTCCACGCTGGCACTAACGTAGGTTGCGGTCGTGACCACACTCTGTTTGCTAAAGCAGACGGTAAAGTGAAATTCGAAGTTAAAGGCCCGAACAACCGTAAATACATCAGCATCGTTGCTGAGTAAGTTTTTCGTGGTCCGGTAACGGATTAAAGCCCCGCAACGTGTTGCGGGGCTTTTTACATTGAAAACCCGGAAAATTTTCTGCAGGGAAAACGGGCATGAAGCAGCAGGCCGGCATCGGCATTATTTTAGCGCTCACCACGGCGATGTGTTGGGGCGCTTTGCCGATCGCAATGAAGCAGGTTCTTGAAGTGATGGAACCGCCGACGGTGGTGTTTTACCGCTTTTTGATGGCAAGTATTGGTCTCGGCGCCATTCTGGCCATGAAAAGAAAACTGCCTCCGCTGCGTATTTTTCGCAAGCCGCGCTGGTTGATACTGCTGGTCATTGCGACGGGTGGTTTGTTCGGTAACTTCATTCTGTTTAGCTCTTCCTTGCAATATCTCAGCCCCACCGCTTCTCAGGTGATTGGCCAGCTGTCCCCGGTCGGCATGATGGTGGCCAGCGTTTTTATCCTTAAAGAGAAAATGCGCGGCACCCAGGTTGCGGGAGCGCTAATGCTGGTGAGCGGTCTGGTGATGTTTTTTAACACCAGCCTGATTGAGATTTTTACCCGCCTGACGGACTACACATGGGGGGTAATTTTCGGCGTAGGCGCCGCGACGGTGTGGGTGAGCTACGGCGTCGCGCAAAAGGTGTTATTACGCCGTCTGGCATCGCAGCAAATCCTTTTTTTGCTGTACACTTTATGTACGATATCGCTATTGCCATTAGCAACGCCTTCACAGGTGCTGGCATTAAGCGACTGGCAGCTGGCCTGTCTGGTTTTTTGCGGGCTCAATACCCTGGTGGGCTACGGTGCGCTGGCGGAAGCCATGGCGCGCTGGCAGGCGGCGCAGGTGAGCGCGTTGATTACCTTAACGCCGTTATTTACGCTGCTATTTTCAGATTTATTATCACTGGCCTGGCCCGACGTTTTCGCCAGACCGCTGTTGAACCTGATGGGTTATCTCGGTGCGTTTGTCGTGGTTGCGGGCGCGATGTATTCCGCCGTCGGCCACCGTCTTTGGGGACGGTGGCGTAAGCGAGAAGCGGTTGTGCCGCTCCCCCGCTCAGGCGAATGATTTACGGAGAGTAAAATGAAGTTTGTTGATGAAGCAACGATCCTGGTCGTAGCAGGTGATGGCGGCAATGGTTGCGTTAGCTTCCGCCGCGAAAAATATATCCCGAAAGGCGGCCCCGACGGCGGCGACGGCGGCGACGGCGGTGATGTCTGGCTCGAGGCGGACGAAAACCTGAATACCCTGATCGACTACCGTTTTGAGAAGTCTTTCCGCGCCGAACGCGGGCAGAACGGCCAGAGCCGCGATTGTACCGGCAAACGCGGTAAAGACGTGACGGTGAAAGTGCCGGTAGGGACCCGCGTGATTGACCAGGGCACCGGCGAGACGATGGGTGATATGACCAAACATGGTCAGCGCCTGATGGTCGCCAAAGGCGGCTGGCACGGTCTCGGCAACACCCGTTTCAAATCGTCCGTTAACCGTACTCCGCGCCAAAAGACGATGGGGACGCCGGGCGATAAGCGCGATCTGCAGCTGGAGCTGATGCTGCTGGCGGATGTCGGAATGCTGGGGATGCCTAATGCGGGTAAATCGACCTTCATTCGCGCCGTTTCCGCGGCGAAGCCTAAAGTTGCTGACTACCCGTTCACTACGCTGGTACCGAGCCTCGGCGTGGTGCGTATGGACAACGAGAAGAGCTTCGTGGTGGCCGACATCCCAGGGCTGATTGAAGGCGCAGCTGAAGGTGCAGGCCTCGGCATTCGCTTCCTGAAGCACCTGGAGCGCTGCCGCGTACTGCTGCATCTCATCGATATCGAGCCGATTGACGGTTCCGATCCGGTTGAGAACGCGCGGATCATCATCGGCGAGCTGGAAAAATACAGTGAGAAACTGGCTTCTAAGCCGCGCTGGCTGGTCTTTAACAAGATTGACCTGATGGATAAAGCTGAGGCTGAAGAGAAAGCGAAAGCCATCGCGCAAGCGCTGGGCTGGGAAGATAAGTTCTATCTGATTTCCGCCGCCAGCCAGCAGGGCGTAAAAGACCTGTGCTGGGATGTCATGACCTTTATCATCGAAAACCCGATAGTGCATGCGGAAGAAGCGAAGCCCGCAGAAAAAGTCGAGTTTATGTGGGATGACTACCACCGTCAGCAGCTTGAAGAAGCTGAAGTGGAAGATGATGAAGACTGGGATGACGATTGGGACGAAGACGACGAAGAAGGTGTCGAATTCATCTATAAACGTTAATTCCGGGTAAACTAAAAGGGCCGCAGAAGATGCGGCCCTTTTGCTTAATTATTCTGATACAGGTCTTTATACAAGCGGCTTTCGAAGCGCACCAGCGGAATACGTCGGTTACGCTGGTCGGCCGGAGGCACGGCGTAGCCTGATAAATACTGCACGAACGCCATCTTCTGCCCGCTGGCCGTGGTAATGAATCCAGCCAGGTTATACACCCCCTGCAGTGAGCCCGTTTTCGCCGAAACTTTGCCGTCAACGCCTGCCTGATGCAGACCCGCGCGGTATTGCAGAGAGCCATCGTGGCCAGCCAGGGGCAGCATCGAGATAAAGTTGAGCGCGTTATCATGCTGGGCGATGTACTGTAGCACCTGCATCATCGTCGCTGGCGCGATCAGGTTATGGCGCGACAGGCCTGAGCCATCGGCAATGATTGTATTCCCGAGATCGACACCGGCCTGCTGACGCAGGATCTGCCGTACGGCATCGGATCCGGCTCGCCAGGTTCCCGGCACGCCGAAGCGAGCATGGCCAATGGTGCGAAACACCGTATCGGCGATCATGTTGTCCGATTTTTTCAGCATTATACGCAGCAAATCGTGCAGCGGCGCAGATTGCGTACTCGCCAGTACGGTACCCGGCTCGTTTGCCAGGGTCTGACGCAGCAGCGTACCGCTCCAGGTGATATCGGCGTCGGTCAGCTCCGCTTTCAGAATCGCGCCGGCATAGCTGGCGCCATCCTGAATGGCAAAAGCCAGCGGCAGCGGCTCGCTGCGCTGCGGTAGACAGCCGGTCAGGGTGTAACGGTTGAGATCGCCGGGAACCACGTCCAGCTCACAGTACTGTGCTTCAGAAGAGCCGCGAGCGAGGGTGCGCACCTGGCTGAACATGGTCACCGGGTAGTAAGACGCCACGCGGATAAACGCCAAATCGCCCGGCTTTTGCGCGCTATAAAGCGAGATGGAGAAACAGTTTCGATCGACAATCGCCGCCGCCGGAGGTGCGCTAAAGCACTGCGTCATATCGTTCCATGGCCAGCCTGGCGCTTTATCATGACTGGCGAAAATGGAGGTATCGATCAGAACATTGCCTTCAATTCGCTGGACGCCTGCTTTCTTCAGCGTGGCAACCATATTACGAATATCCTGGCGCTTGAGGGTAGGGTCGCCGCCAAAGCGCGCAATCAGGTCTCCTTTCAGGATGCCACCGCTGAGGCTGCCTTTCGTTTCCAGCGTCGTGGTGAAGCGGAAATCCGGACCCAGCTGCAGCAGCGCGGCCAGCGCGGTGATCACTTTTTGGGTGCTGGCGGGTAGCGCCATCTGCTGGCTATGGTAGTCTATCTCCGGCGTCGGGGAGCCTACCTTCTGCGCCATAAAGGCAAGGTTTGCGCCCGCAGGAAGCTGATTGATGTACTCGTCAATATTCGCCGCATGAGCGCTAATCGCTATACCGGCAGTCAATCCGATGATAAATCTGGGAAATCGCATAATCTCGCGCTAACAACCTGAAACCAGTCCGTCATACTACGGTGCAACGCCCTGTAAAGTAAACGATGACCCATAATGAACTTCGGGTTAAAATACGTATCAAATTGAAAATTGCTGCTGGCCTGGGGATCGCTTTCCGGGTCGGTTTTCTTTTGCTCCGGCCATGCTCAAGACTTGACCGGCTGCGGAGCAGCGGCGTCTGCTCCATGAAGGATCGATAAAGAGGTATAACAAATGCAAGCTATTCCGATGACCTTACGTGGCGCTGAAAAACTGCGCGAAGAACTGGATTTCCTGAAGTCCGTACGTCGTCCTGAAATCATCGCGGCTATCGCTGAGGCGCGCGAGCACGGCGATCTGAAAGAAAATGCTGAGTATCACGCTGCCCGCGAACAGCAGGGTTTCTGTGAAGGACGCATCAAGGATATCGAGGCGAAGCTGTCTAACGCGCAGGTCATCGATATCACCAAAATGCCTAACAATGGCCGAGTGATTTTTGGTTCCACAGTCAGCGTTCTGAATCTTGATACCGATGAAGAGCAAACTTATCGTATCGTCGGCGATGACGAGGCCGATTTTAAGCAAAATCTGATCTCTGTAAACTCACCGATTGCGCGTGGTTTAATCGGTAAAGAACAGGATGATGTTGTCGTCATCCGTACACCGGGCGGCGAAGTTGAATTCGAAATTATCAAGGTTGAGTACCTTTAATCCGAATTTAACGCTACGATGTTGATGGATTGTAAAGAAAGGAAAAAGGCCGCGTAGCGGCCTTTTATCAACGTCCGGAGCATGGCATTTTGCTCGTCTACCCGCAGAAAACCCTCGATTTACACAAAGTTGTGTCGATAACCAGGATATTCTTAGCGTGGCAGCGAGATTTTACGCTCTTTAGTCGGGCGGTACAGAACCAGCGTTTTACCGATGACCTGTACATTACAGGCGCCGGTTTCGCGCACGATAGCTTCCACGATCAAGGTTTTAGTTTCGCGATCTTCCGAGGCGATCTTCACCTTGATAAGTTCATGGTGCTCTAACGCTTGTTCAATCTCGGCCAGTACCCCTTCGGTCAAACCATTGTTGCCAAGCATAACTACCGGCTTGAGCGGATGTGCCAGACCTTTCAGGTGCTGTTTTTGTTTAGTACTCAGATTCATCGTATTTTTTTGCTTACGTTGGGATTGAAAACGGTTCATTCTACCGCCATCTCCCATATATCGCCAAACTACCGCGTCGATTTTTACGTCGCGAAGTACGATGAACCCGAAATGGGAATGTTAAATGACAGGTAAAAAGCGTTCTGCCAGCTCAAGTCGTTGGCTTCAGGAACACTTTAGCGATAAATATGTTCAGCAGGCACAGAAAAAGGGGTTACGTTCCCGTGCCTGGTTTAAACTTGATGAAATACAGCAAAGTGACAAGATTTTTAAACCGGGGATGACGATAGTTGACCTCGGCGCTGCACCCGGTGGCTGGTCGCAATACGCGGTTACGCAGATCGGTAACAGCGGCCGCATCATTGCTTGCGATCTTTTACCTATGGATCCAATCGTTGGTGTGGACTTCCTTCAGGGCGACTTTCGTGATGAATTAGTCCTGAAAGCGTTACTTGAGCGTGTAGGTGACAGTAAAGTACAAGTTGTCATGTCCGATATGGCGCCAAATATGTGTGGAACACCGGCGGTGGATATTCCCCGGGCCATGTATCTGGTGGAGCTGGCGCTTGGAATGGCTCGAGATGTATTAGCGCCAGGTGGTAGTTTTGTAGTGAAGGTGTTCCAGGGCGAAGGCTTCGATGAGTATCTAAGAGAGATTCGCTCCCTGTTTACGAAGGTCAAAGTTCGTAAGCCGGACTCTTCTCGCGCCCGTTCGCGTGAAGTGTATATTGTAGCGACCGGGCGTAAACCATAGCCGGCAGATTTCAAACGAAAGTTTGAAAGACGCGGGATATAGAGTATCCTGACGCTGTTTTTAACACAGTTGTAATAAGAGGTTAATCCCTTGAGTGACATGGCGAAAAACCTAATACTCTGGCTGGTCATTGCCGTTGTGCTGATGTCAGTTTTCCAGAGCTTTGGGCCCAGCGAGTCGAATGGCCGAAAGGTAGATTATTCAACCTTCCTGCAAGAGGTCAATCAGGACCAGGTTCGCGAAGCGCGTATCAACGGACGTGAGATCAACGTTACCAAGAAAGATAGTAACCGTTACACGACTTACATTCCGGTTAACGATCCGAAGCTGCTTGATAACCTGTTGACGAAAAACGTCAAAGTGGTTGGCGAACCGCCGGAAGAGCCAAGCCTGCTGGCTTCTATCTTCATTTCCTGGTTCCCGATGCTGCTTCTTATCGGCGTCTGGATCTTCTTCATGCGTCAGATGCAGGGCGGCGGTGGCAAAGGCGCCATGTCGTTCGGTAAGAGCAAGGCGCGCATGCTGACGGAAGACCAGATCAAAACCACTTTTGCCGACGTCGCCGGTTGTGACGAAGCGAAAGAAGAAGTCGGTGAACTGGTTGAATACCTGCGTGAACCGAGCCGTTTCCAGAAGCTGGGCGGCAAGATCCCGAAAGGCGTCCTGATGGTCGGCCCTCCGGGTACCGGTAAAACCCTGCTGGCCAAGGCCATTGCAGGCGAAGCGAAGGTTCCATTCTTTACAATTTCAGGTTCTGACTTCGTTGAAATGTTCGTGGGCGTTGGCGCATCTCGCGTGCGCGACATGTTCGAACAGGCCAAGAAAGCGGCACCGTGCATCATCTTTATCGATGAAATCGACGCCGTAGGCCGCCAGCGTGGCGCGGGCTTAGGCGGCGGTCACGATGAACGTGAGCAGACGCTGAACCAGATGCTGGTTGAGATGGATGGTTTTGAGGGTAACGAAGGTATCATCGTTATCGCGGCGACCAACCGTCCGGACGTTCTTGACCCTGCGCTGCTGCGTCCGGGCCGCTTTGACCGTCAGGTTGTTGTTGGTCTGCCGGATGTTCGCGGTCGTGAACAGATCCTGAAAGTGCATATGCGTCGCGTACCGCTGGCGCCGGATATCGATGCGGCAATTATCGCCCGCGGTACGCCAGGCTTCTCCGGTGCTGACCTCGCGAACCTGGTAAACGAAGCTGCGCTGTTTGCCGCTCGTGGCAACAAGCGCGTGGTCTCGATGGTTGAGTTCGAGAAAGCGAAAGACAAAATCATGATGGGTGCGGAACGTCGCTCCATGGTGATGACGGAAGCGCAGAAAGAGTCCACCGCGTACCACGAAGCGGGTCATGCGATTATCGGTCGCCTGGTGCCGGAACACGATCCGGTGCACAAAGTGACAATTATTCCGCGCGGTCGTGCGCTCGGTGTTACCTTCTTCCTGCCTGAAGGCGACGCTATCAGCGCCAGCCGTCAGAAGCTGGAAAGTCAGATTTCGACCCTGTACGGCGGTCGTCTGGCTGAAGAAATTATCTACGGCGTAGAGCATGTTTCTACCGGTGCGTCTAACGACATTAAAGTCGCGACTAACCTGGCGCGTAACATGGTGACCCAGTGGGGCTTCTCTGACAAACTCGGCCCGCTGCTGTATGCCGAAGAAGAAGGCGAAGTTTTCCTTGGCCGCAGCGTCGCGAAAGCGAAACATATGTCCGATGAAACGGCTCGTATCATCGACCAGGAAGTGAAGTCACTGATTGAGCGTAACTACAATCGTGCACGCCAGCTTCTGAACGATAACATGGACATCCTGCACGCGATGAAAGATGCGCTCATGAAATATGAGACCATCGATGCTCCGCAGATTGATGACCTGATGGCTCGCCGCGATGTTCGCCCGCCAGCTGGCTGGGAAGAACCGGGTTCGTCCAACAATTCTGACAATAACGGCACGCCTCGTGCGCCGCGTCCGGTTGATGAACCGCGTACGCCAAACCCGGGTAATACCATGTCAGAACAGCTGGGCGACAAATAAGTTAGCCGTCATTGATGCTGTTGTACTTTTAAAACCCCAGGGCGTTTGCTCCGGGGTTTTTCTTTTTCAATCTTTCTCTGACTCAGGGACATAGCGATGAAACTTGAAGCCCAGGGTTCAACCCTCGATCTCTCCCACCCCCATGTAATGGGAATTCTTAACGTCACCCCGGATTCGTTCTCTGACGGCGGGACTCACAATACGCTGGTAGAAGCCGTTAAACATGCCAATCTGATGATTAATGCCGGAGCGACTATTATTGATATCGGTGGGGAATCGACGCGCCCGGGGGCCGCAGATGTCAGCGTTGAGGAAGAGCTTGCTCGAGTCATTCCGACGGTAGAAGCCATTGCCCAGCGCTTCGAAGTGTGGATCTCCGTTGATACCTCTAAACCGGAGGTGATTCGTGAATCAGCGCGCGTGGGGGCGCATATCATCAATGATATCCGTTCGTTAACCGAACCGGGAGCGCTGGAGGCTGCGGCGGAAACCGGCTTGCCGGTGTGCCTGATGCATATGCAGGGCCAGCCCAAGACCATGCAGGATGCCCCTAAATACGCGGATGTCTTTGCTGACGTTGAACGCTTTTTTGTCGAACATATTGTGCGCTGCGAGCGGGCCGGTATCGCAAAAGATAAATTGCTGCTCGACCCGGGATTCGGTTTCGGTAAAAATCTTTCCCATAATTATGAACTGCTTGCCCGACTCAGCGAGTTCCATCATTTCGGTCTTCCGCTACTGGTCGGTATGTCGCGTAAGTCGATGGTAGGCCAGTTGCTTAATGTCGGGCCGAAAGAACGCCTGAATGGCAGCCTGGCTTGCGCAGTCATTGCTGCAATGCAGGGCGCGCAGATTATTCGCGTCCATGATGTCAAAGAAACGGTAGAAGCGCTGCGTGTGGTGGAAGCTACCCTGGCCGCTAAGGAAAATAAACGTTATGAGTAACCGCAAATATTTTGGTACTGATGGTATCCGTGGCCGCGTAGGCGATGCGCCAATAACGCCAGAATTTGTCTTAAAGCTGGGCTGGGCGGCTGGAAAGGTGCTGGCGCGCCACGGTTCGCGCAAGATTATTATCGGTAAAGATACCCGTATTTCAGGCTATATGCTGGAGTCCGCTCTGGAGGCTGGCCTGGCTGCCGCAGGGTTATCCGCTTCTTTCACCGGCCCAATGCCAACGCCGGCAATTGCCTATCTGACGCGAACCTTCCGCGCGGAGGCCGGAATTGTGATCTCCGCTTCGCATAATCCGTTCTATGATAACGGTATTAAATTCTTCTCTATCGAAGGGACTAAGCTCCCGGATGAAGTTGAAGAAGCCATTGAAGCCGAAATGGAGAAAGAGCTGACCTGCGTTGATTCCGCCGAGCTGGGCAAAGCCAGCCGTATCGTCGACGCGGCTGGTCGCTATATCGAGTTTTGCAAAGGCACCTTTCCGAACGAGCTGAGCCTCAACTCCTTGAAAGTGGTGGTCGATTGCGCTCACGGCGCGACTTACCATATCGCCCCGAGTGTTTTCCGCGAGCTGGGCGCTCAGGTGATCGCCATGGGCTGTGAGCCTGATGGACTCAACATCAATGAAGAAGTCGGAGCGACGGATGTTCGTGCTCTGCAGGCGCGCGTGCTGGAGGAAAAAGCCGACCTGGGTATTGCCTACGATGGCGATGGCGATCGGGTCATAATGGTGGACCATGAAGGCAATAAAGTCGACGGTGATCAGATCCTCTACATCATAGCTCGCGAGGGTCTGCGCCAGGGGCAACTGCGTGGCGGCGCCGTCGGGACGCTCATGAGCAACATGGGGCTTGAACTGGCGCTCAAACAGCTGGGTATTCCTTTCGTTCGCGCGAAGGTAGGTGACCGTTATGTGCTGGAAAAACTGCAGGAGAAAGGCTGGCGCATCGGTGCCGAAAACTCCGGCCATGTGATCCTGCTGGACAAAACCACCACGGGGGATGGGATTGTCGCCAGCCTGCAGGTGGTGGCGGCGATGGTGCGTAACCATATGAGCCTGCACGATCTGTGTAGCGGAATGAAAATGTTCCCGCAGCTGCTGGTTAATGTCCGCTTTACCGAAGGTAGCGGTAACCCGCTGGAACATGAACATGTAAAAGCGGTCACGGCAGAAGTGGAGGCCGAGCTGGGCAATCGTGGCCGCGTACTGCTGCGTAAATCAGGCACCGAGCCGCTGATTCGCGTTATGGTGGAAGGCGAGCATGAAGAAAAGGTGCACGAGTTCGCCCATCGTATCGCTGATGCCGTAAAAAGCGTGTAATTTGTCTGGCTAAGTAATTAAAAAGGCGACGCTTGCCGCCTTTTTAATCGACAAAAAATCGCTTTTTGCTGTTTTTTTCCGCACTTGATACAATGCGTTGAAATTGCCCTTGCGAAGGTCATTCGCTTTGGTTAGTATTCACACCCGCTTCAGTGGGAAACGTTAATACGTACCGCTTTATTGGTCGAAGCACTTGGTATGCGGCGAATCCGCAAGGAACAGGTTGATTATGTACGAAGCTCTTTTAGTTGTTTTCCTTATTGTGGCAATTGGCCTTGTTGGTCTGATTATGCTGCAGCAAGGTAAAGGCGCTGATATGGGAGCCTCCTTCGGAGCAGGCGCTTCCGGCACTCTGTTTGGATCCAGCGGTTCTGGTAACTTCATGACTCGCATGACTGGTATCCTGGCTGCGCTGTTCTTCATCATCAGTCTGGCGCTGGGCAATATCAACAGCAACAAGACCAACAAAGGAAGTGAGTGGGATAACCTGAGCGCTCCGAAAACCGAGCAAACTCAGCCGACAGCTCCGGCACAGCCGAGCAGCGACATCCCGCACTGATAAGTAGTATCCGTACCGAGGTGGTGGAATTGGTAGACACGCTACCTTGAGGTGGTAGTGCCCTAACGGGCTTGTGGGTTCGAGTCCCATCCTCGGTACCAATTTCCTGAAAAAAGACGCTGAAAAGCGTCTTTTTTTCGTCCAGAGAAAAGTGCGCAGTCGCATAAGCGGCTGATATTCCTCTTCAGTTGGGGGCGGGATTTCACAGCATAAAAAAGGCCGCTTGCGCGGCCTTTACTGTTTTCTCAGGGATGTTACTTAGCTTTATTTTCCAGGTTTTCCACCTGCGGCAAGCCGGTGGCGGAAGAGGCGGTCAGCAGTCCGGACTGAGCGTAGCCAAACAGCTTATCGCGGGTATCGGTGATATCCAGATTGCGCATTGTCAGCTGGCCGATACGGTCCTCAGCGGAGAACATTGAGTCGCCTTTTTCCATGGTCAGGCGTTCTGCTTTATAGGTCAGATTATCTGACACGGTATTCAGGATGGAATAGTCGTTGCCGCGACGCAGTTCAAGGGTCACTTCGCCGGTGATTTGGCTGGCCACCCAGCGCTGCAGGCCGTCGCGCAGCATCAGAGCCTGTGAGTCGAACCAGCGCCCCTGATACAGCAGACGACCCAGCTGACGACCGTGTGCGTGATATTGTTCGATGGTATCTTCATTATGAATACCGGTCAGCAGACGCTCATAGGCAATATGCAGCAGCGCCATCCCGGGGGCTTCATAAATGCCGCGGCTCTTCGCTTCGATGATACGGTTTTCGATCTGATCGCTCATGCCGAGTCCATGGCGGCCGCCGATGCGATTAGCTTCCAGCATCAGCTCAACGTCATCGCTAAAGGTCTGTCCATTCAGCGCAACCGGGTGGCCTTGTTCAAAGCGGACGGTGACTTCTTCCGCAGGAATTTTGACGCTTTCATCCCAGAACTTCACGCCCATAATCGGGTTCACAATCTTGACGCTGGAGTTCAGGAACTCAAGATCTTTAGCCTCGTGCGTAGCTCCCAGCATATTGGAGTCGGTTGAGTAGGCTTTTTCAACGGACATTTTATAGTCAAACCCGCAGGAAATCATAAATTCTGACATTTCCTGGCGGCCGCCTAACTCGTCGATAAAGTCGCTATCCAGCCACGGTTTGTAAATTTTCAGCTCTGCGTTGGTCAGCAGGCCGTAACGATAGAAACGTTCGATATCGTTGCCTTTATAGGTACTGCCGTCGCCCCAGATGTTAACGCCGTCTTCTTTCATCGCGGCAACCAGCATAGTACCGGTCACTGCGCGGCCCAGCGGAGTGGTATTAAAGTAGGTCAACCCGCCGGTGGTGTTATGAAACGCGCCGCACTGGATTGCAGCAATACCTTCCGCAACCAGCTGCTTACGGCAGTCGATCAGACGAGCTCCTTCAGCACCATACTCTTTGGCACGACGAGGAATGGCTTCGTAATCGTCTTCGTCTGGCTGTCCCAGGTTAGCGGTATATGCATAAGGGACTGCTCCCTTTTTACGCATCCACAGCAGCGCGGCGCTGGTATCCAGCCCACCAGAAAAAGCAATACCAATACGTTGTCCTACCGGGAGATGCTTGAGAATCGTCGTCATAAAATAAAACCCTGCTAGAGAGACTGTGGTGAGTTTGACTCAACAATCTTTATTGCATTTTTATGCATTAATTGTGAGTTTTCATTTAATCATCTTTTGCTGGTGACAGGAAGAGGCGAAACCGCTTTTTACCAAAAAACCCTGAAATACCAGCACGAACCGAAACCCGCTATGTGAAATTCATGTTGACAAAATATATGAAGTATCAATACAATTCACTACGATTTTATGTCCCGTCTCTCGGTACCAAATCCCAGCAGTATTTGCGTCTTTTGCTCAAAACGAGTAAAATATGCCACGTTTCAGGCGCGGGGTGGAGCAGCCTGGTAGCTCGTCGGGCTCATAACCCGAAGGTCGTCGGTTCAAATCCGGCCCCCGCAACCACTTTCCCATTAAGTACTTTTTCAAATATACTGTGAGGACCGGGTCCTTCGTAGACGAATTTGAAAGAATTCTTCTGGAAAGTGTTCCAGATCGCAGTTGCGATCTCAGGGTTCAGTTATCTAAAGCCCCGATTTATCGGGGTTTTTTGTTATCTGACTTCAGAATAACTGGGCTATACGCCCTTTTTTTATGTCTTGGGGGTGGGTTTGTCCACATTAGAGCAAAAATTAACAGAGATGCTCACAGCGCCAGTTGAAGCGCTTGGCTTTGAGCTGGTCGGCATCGAATTTATTCGCGGTCGCACATCCACACTGCGCATCTATATTGATAGTGAAGATGGCATCAATGTTGATGATTGTGCTGATGTGAGTCACCAGGTCAGTGCTGTTATGGACGTAGAAGACCCGATTACAGTCGCTTATAACCTGGAAGTTTCTTCCCCTGGTCTCGATCGTCCTATGTTTACCGCCGAACACTATGAGCGTTTCATCGGCGAAGAAGTTTCGCTGGTTTTGCGCATGGCGGTACAGAACCGACGCAAATGGCAGGGCCTTATCAAAGCGGTAGACGGTGAGATGATCACGGTAACCGTCGAAGGCAAAGATGAAGTGTTCGCGCTGAGTAACATCCAGAAGGCGAACCTGGTTCCCCACTTTTAACAGTCTGGATTGAGGTGAAAGGCCCCGATGAACAAAGAAATTTTGGCTGTTGTTGAAGCCGTTTCCAACGAAAAGGCGCTGCCGCGTGAGAAAATTTTCGAAGCGTTGGAAAGTGCGTTAGCAACGGCTACTAAGAAAAAATATGAACAAGAGATCGACGTTCGCGTAGAAATCGATCGTAAAAGCGGTGATTTCGACACATTCCGTCGCTGGCTGGTTGTGGAAGAAGTCACCCAGCCGACGCGCGAAATCACGCTGGAAGCTGCGCGTTTCGAAGATGAAAGCATGAATCCTGGCGATTACGTCGAAGACCAGATTGAATCTGTCACCTTTGACCGTATCACTACGCAGACTGCGAAGCAGGTTATCGTACAAAAAGTACGTGAAGCCGAACGCGCAATGGTCGTTGATCAGTTCCGTGAGCACGAAGGTGAAATTATCACGGGCGTAGTGAAGAAAGTGAATCGCGACAACATTACGCTGGATCTGGGCAACAACGCTGAAGCCGTGATCCTGCGTGAAGACATGCTGCCGCGTGAAAACTTCCGTCCGGGTGACCGTATCCGCGGCGTACTGTACGCAGTCCGTCCGGAAGCGCGTGGCGCGCAGCTGTTCGTGACGCGTTCCAAGCCGGAAATGCTGATTGAACTGTTCCGCATTGAAGTTCCGGAAATTGGTGAAGAAGTTCTCGAAATTAAAGCGGCGGCTCGCGATCCTGGCTCTCGTGCTAAAATCGCGGTTAAAACCAACGATAAGCGCATCGATCCGGTGGGTGCCTGCGTCGGTATGCGCGGCGCGCGCGTTCAGGCAGTCTCGACTGAACTGGGCGGCGAGCGTATTGATATCGTGCTGTGGGACGATAACCCGGCGCAATTTGTCATTAACGCCATGGCTCCGGCTGACGTCGCCTCTATCGTGGTAGATGAAGACAAGCACACCATGGATATCGCAGTCGAAGCGGGCAACCTGGCGCAGGCCATTGGCCGTAACGGTCAGAACGTCCGTCTGGCGTCTCAGCTGAGCGGCTGGGAACTGAACGTCATGACCGTTGATGACCTCCAGGCTAAGCATCAGGCTGAAGCCCATGCAGCGATTGATACCTTCACTAAATATCTTGATATTGATGAAGATTTCGCCACGCTGCTGGTTGAAGAAGGTTTCGCCACTCTGGAAGAGCTGGCCTATGTGCCAATGAAAGAACTGCTGGAAATTGACGGTCTGGATGAACCGACCGTTGAAGCACTTCGTGAGCGGGCGAAAAACGCGCTGACCACGCTGGCGCTGGCCAAAGAAGAGAGCCTGGGAGACAGCAAACCTGCCGACGATCTGTTGAATCTGGAAGGTATGGATCGCACCCTGGCATTCACCCTGGCCGCCCGTGGTGTTTGTACGCTGGAAGATCTCGCCGAGCAGGGCATTGATGATCTGGCTGATATCGAAGGCTTGACCGACGAGAAAGCCGGAGAACTTATCATGGCCGCTCGTAATATTTGTTGGTTCGGCGACGAAGCGTAATAAACTGTAGCAGGAAGGAACAGCATGACAGATGTGACCATTAAAGCGCTGGCCTCAGAGATTCAGACCTCTGTGGATCGCCTGATACAGCAATTTGCTGATGCAGGGATCCGCAAATCGGCTGATGATTCTGTGACCGCGCAAGAGAAGCAAACCTTGTTGACGCACCTGAACCGTGAACACGGCTCAGCGCCCGACAAGCTGACGCTGCAGCGCAAAACGCGCAGCACGTTAAATATTCCGGGTACCGGTGGAAAGAGTAAGTCGGTACAAATCGAAGTCCGCAAGAAACGCACCTTTGTGAAACGCGATCCGCAAGAGGCCGAACGCCTTGCCGCGGAAGAGCAGGCGCAGCGTGAAGCGGAAGAGCAAGCCCGTCGTGAGGCAGAAGAAGCTGCCAAACGCGAGGCGCAATTAAAAGCTGAACGTGAGGCCGCAGAACAAGCGAAACGTGAACTCGCCGATAAAGCGAAACGTGAAGCCGCGGAAAAAGACAAAGTGAGCAATCAACAAACCGACGATATGACCAAAACCGCCCAGGCTGAAAAGCAACGCCGCGAAAACGAAGCTGCGGAGCTGAAGCGCAAATCGGAAGAAGAAGCACGCCGCAAACTTGAAGAAGAAGCGCGCCGTGTAGCGGAAGAAGCACGCCGTATGGCTCAAGAAAACGAAAAGAACTGGACTGAAGCGCCAGAAACGCCTGAAGAGACCACTGACTATCACGTAACAACTTCTCAGCATGCGCGTCAGGCTGAAGACGATAACGATCGTGAAGTTGAAGGCGGTCGCGGCCGTGGACGTAATGCGAAAGCAGCGCGTCCGGCTAAGAAAGGCAACAAACACGCTGAATCGAAAGCCGATCGTGAAGAAGCCCGTGCGGCCGTTCGCGGCGGTAAAGGTGGTAAACATCGTAAGGGTTCGGCTCTGCAGCAAGGCTTCCAGAAGCCGGCTCAGGCGGTTAACCGTGATGTTATCATCGGTGAAACCATCACCGTTGGCGATCTGGCCAACAAGATGGCCGTTAAAGGTTCTCAGGTCATCAAAGCGATGATGAAGCTGGGCGCTATGGCGACGATTAACCAGGTCATCGACCAGGAAACCGCACAGCTGGTTGCCGAAGAGATGGGCCACAAAGTTATCCTGCGTCGTGAAAACGAGCTGGAAGAAGCGGTAATGAGCGACCGTGACACCGGCGCTGCGGCGGAACCGCGCGCACCGGTTGTGACTATCATGGGTCACGTTGACCACGGTAAAACCTCTCTGCTGGACTACATTCGTTCAACGAAAGTGGCCTCTGGCGAAGCGGGCGGCATTACCCAGCATATCGGTGCTTACCACGTCGAAACCGACAACGGTATGATCACCTTCCTGGATACCCCGGGCCACGCCGCGTTCACCTCTATGCGTGCTCGTGGTGCTCAGGCGACGGATATCGTGGTTCTGGTTGTGGCGGCAGACGACGGCGTGATGCCGCAGACCATCGAAGCTATTCAGCACGCGAAAGCGGCGGGTGTGCCGGTCGTGGTTGCGGTGAACAAAATCGATAAGCCGGAAGCGGATCCGGATCGCGTTAAAAACGAACTGTCCCAGTACGGCATTCTGCCGGAAGAGTGGGGCGGTGAAAGCCAGTTCGTCCACGTGTCTGCTAAAGCGGGTACCGGCATCGACGAACTGCTGGACGCAATCCTGCTGCAGGCTGAAGTTCTGGAGCTGAAAGCGGTTCGTAAAGGTATGGCGAGCGGCGCGGTTATCGAATCCTTCCTGGATAAAGGTCGTGGTCCGGTTGCTACCGTTCTGGTACGCGAAGGTACGCTGCACAAGGGTGACATCGTCCTGTGCGGTTTCGAATATGGTCGCGTTCGTGCGATGCGTAACGAACTGGGTCAGGAAGTGCTGGAAGCGGGTCCATCCATTCCGGTGGAAATCCTCGGCCTGTCAGGCGTACCGGCTGCCGGTGACGAAGTGACCGTCGTTCGTGACGAGAAGAAAGCACGTGAAGTTGCGCTGTATCGTCAGGGTAAATTCCGTGAAGTTAAGCTGGCTCGTCAGCAGAAATCTAAACTTGAGAACATGTTCGCCAACATGACCGAAGGCGAAGTTCACGAAGTGAACATCGTCCTCAAAGCGGACGTGCAGGGTTCTGTGGAAGCGATCTCCGACTCCTTGCTGAAACTGTCTACTGACGAAGTGAAAGTGAAGATTATCGGTTCCGGCGTAGGTGGTATCACCGAAACCGACGCAACCCTGGCCGCTGCCTCCAACGCGATTCTGGTTGGCTTTAACGTTCGTGCTGATGCATCCGCACGTAAAGTTATCGACGCGGAAAGCCTGGATCTGCGCTACTACTCCGTCATCTATCATCTGATCGACGAAGTGAAAGCAGCGATGAGCGGCATGCTGTCTCCGGAACTGAAACAGCAGATCATTGGTCTGGCCGAAGTCCGTGATGTGTTCAAATCGCCGAAATTCGGCGCCATCGCAGGCTGTATGGTTACTGAAGGTACGATTAAGCGTCATAACCCAATCCGCGTACTGCGCGACAACGTGGTTATCTATGAAGGCGAGCTGGAATCCCTGCGCCGCTTCAAAGATGACGTTAACGAAGTTCGTAACGGCATGGAGTGTGGTATCGGCGTTAAGAACTACAACGACGTTCGCGTTGGCGATATGATCGAAGTGTTCGAAATCATCGAGATTCAACGTACCATCGATTAATCGTTTAGTAGGCCGGGGAAGCGCAGCGCCACCCGGTTATACAAAATTAAAGGGGGCCGCGTGGCCCCCTTATTTGTCTGGAGAATTTATTATGGCGAAAGAATTTGGTCGCCCGCAGCGCGTGGCTCAGGAGATGCAAAAAGAGATCGCAATCATCCTGCAGCGCGAAATTAAAGACCCGCGTCTGGGCATGATGACCACGGTTTCAGGCGTCGAGATGTCCCGCGACCTGGCCTATGCCAAAGTGTTTGTGACCTTCCTGAACGACAAAGACGAAGCCGCCGTGAAAGCGGGCATCAAGGCTTTGCAGGAAGCGTCTGGTTTTATTCGCTCGCTGCTGGGCAAAGCAATGCGCCTGCGTATCGTGCCGGAACTGACCTTCTTCTACGACAATTCATTAGTCGAAGGAATGCGCATGTCGAACCTGGTGACCAGCGTGGTGAAACATGACGATGAGCGTCGTGTGAACCCGGACGACAGTAAGGAGGACTAATGAGTCGTCCTCGTCGTCGCGGTCGCGACGTGCACGGCGTACTGTTGCTGGATAAACCGCAAGGCGCATCCAGCAACGACGTGCTGCAGAAAGTTAAACGACTTTATAATGCTAACCGGGCAGGGCATACGGGAGCGCTGGATCCGCTGGCGACCGGCATGTTGCCGATTTGCCTCGGGGAAGCGACAAAGTTTTCCCAGTATCTGCTTGATTCTGACAAGCGCTACCGCGTGATTGCTAAACTTGGCCAGCGCACCGATACCTCTGATGCCGACGGCCAGGTGGTGGAAGAACGTCCGCTGACTTTTAGTCCTGAGCAGCTGGCAGCCGCGCTCGATGGCTTTCGTGGTGAAACCCAGCAGGTGCCGTCGATGTATTCGGCGCTGAAATACCAGGGGAAAAAACTGTACGAATATGCCCGTCAGGGGATTGAAGTACCGCGTGAATCCCGGCCGATTACGGTTTACGAGCTGCTGTTTATCCGCCATGAGGGGACGGAGCTTGAGCTGGAAATTCATTGCTCCAAAGGCACCTACATTCGCACGATTATTGATGATTTAGGCGAGAAGCTTGGATGCGGCGCGCACGTCACTTTCCTGCGTCGCCTGGCGGTCAGTAAATATCCCGTCGAACGGATGGTGACGCTGGAGCAGCTGCAGGCGCTGGTTGAACAAGCCAATGCGCAGGATATTCCCGCAGCCCAGCTGTTGGACCCGCTGTTGATGCCGATGGACAGCCCGGCTTCGGATTACCCGCTGGTGAATATTCCGGAAACCTCCGCCATCTACTTTAAAAACGGTAATCCGGTGCGGACATCGGGTGCGCCGCTGCAGGGGCTGGTTCGCGTCACCGAAGGTGATGACGAGAAGTTTCTTGGCATGGGGGAAATCGATGATGAAGGCCGCGTGGCGCCTCGTCGTCTGGTGGTTGAATACCCTGCCTGAGCGCTTTCCTTGCGATAAAAGGCTGCTGCGAGTAGAATATCGCCGCTTAACGTCCGCCAAAGTGTTTTAACATTTGCGAGCGTTATATCAGGGGTTGCTGAATTAGAGATCGGCACCCTTTCTTTCTTTTAATTTTGGAGTTCGAAAATGTCTCTAAGCGTTGAAGCTAAAGCAAAAATCGTTTCTGAGTTCGGTCGTGGCGAAAACGACAGCGGTTCTACTGAAGTTCAGGTTGCACTGCTGACTGCACAGATCAACCACCTGCAGGGTCACTTTGCAGAGCACAAAAAAGATCACCACAGCCGTCGTGGTCTGCTGCGCATGGTATCTCAGCGTCGTAAACTGCTCGACTACCTGAAACGTAAAGATGTTGCACGTTACTCTTCGCTGATCGAGCGTCTGGGTCTGCGTCGCTAATTCTGCGAGTTTCAGAAGAAGGGGCCTCACGGCCCCTTTTTTCGACCGGGCGGCAGCAATTCATTAAAAACTCATGTATTGTTGCTATTAATGATCTTCATGCAGAGGTTCGCGCGGCTAATGAGAGGCTTGACTCGCAGGGGCGGGTAAAGGTTGTCATTAGTCGCGAGGATGCAGAAGATCGGGTCATACGATGTCTTATCGTGGATTTGACATCATCTATAGATAAAAGGATAGAATTTTGCTTAATCCGATCGTTCGTAAATTCCAGTACGGCCAACATACCGTAACGCTGGAGACCGGCATGATGGCGCGCCAGGCAACTGCCGCCGTTATGGTTAGCATGGATGACACCGCGGTATTCGTTACCGTAGTCGGCCAGAAAAAAGCGAAGCCAGGCCAGGATTTCTTCCCGCTGACCGTTAACTATCAGGAGCGTACTTACGCTGCTGGTAAAATCCCGGGTGGTTTCTTCCGTCGTGAAGGCCGTCCGAGCGAAGGCGAAACCCTGATTGCGCGTCTGATTGACCGCCCGGTTCGCCCGCTGTTCCCGGAAGGCTTCGTTAACGAAGTTCAGGTTATTGCGACCGTCGTTTCCGTTAACCCACAGGTTAACCCGGATATCGTCGCGATGATCGGCGCTTCCGCTGCGCTGTCTCTGTCCGGTATTCCGTTTAACGGCCCAATTGGCGCCGCGCGCGTGGGTTATATTAATGACCAGTACGTGCTGAACCCGACCCAGGAAGAGCTGAAGTCCAGCAAACTGGATCTGGTTGTTGCGGGTACCGAAGCCGCAGTACTGATGGTTGAATCCGAAGCTGAACTGCTGAGCGAAGACCAGATGCTGGGCGCGGTCGTGTTTGGTCACGACCAGCAGCAGGTTGTTATTCAGAACATCAACGACCTGGTGAAAGAAGCCGGTAAACCGCGTTGGGACTGGCAGCCGGAAGTGGTTGATGCCGCGCTGAACGCGCGTGTCGCTGCGCTGGCTGAATCTCGCCTGAGCGATGCGTACCGTATCACCGACAAACAGGAGCGTTATGCTCAGGTTGACGTGATCAAATCCGAAACTATCGCGACCCTGGTTGCGGAAGATGAAACCCTGGACGCTAACGAACTGGGCGAAATCCTGCACGCAATCGAGAAAAACGTGGTGCGTAGCCGCGTACTGGCCGGTGAGCCGCGTATTGATGGTCGTGAAAAAGATATGATTCGTGGTCTGGACGTTCGTACCGGCGTTCTGCCGCGTACCCACGGTTCAGCACTGTTTACCCGTGGTGAAACTCAGGCGCTGGTTACCGCGACCCTGGGCACCGCACGTGACGCGCAGAACATCGATGAGCTGATGGGCGAGCGTACCGACTCCTTCCTATTCCACTATAACTTCCCTCCGTACTCCGTAGGCGAAACGGGAATGGTCGGCTCTCCGAAGCGTCGTGAAATCGGTCACGGTCGTCTGGCTAAGCGCGGCGTACTGGCCGTGATGCCGACTATCGAAGAGTTCCCGTACACCGTACGCGTGGTTTCTGAAATCACCGAATCGAACGGTTCCTCCTCCATGGCTTCCGTTTGTGGCGCTTCTCTGGCGCTGATGGACGCAGGTGTGCCGGTGAAAGCCGCCGTTGCGGGTATCGCAATGGGTCTGGTGAAAGAAGGCGACAACTTCGTCGTACTGTCTGACATTCTGGGCGATGAAGATCACCTGGGCGATATGGACTTCAAAGTTGCGGGTTCCCGTGAAGGTATCTCTGCTCTGCAGATGGATATCAAAATTGAAGGTATCACCAAAGAGATCATGCAGGTTGCTCTGAACCAGGCTAAGGGTGCGCGTCTGCACATCCTGGGCGTGATGGAACAGGCGATTAACGCGCCGCGCGGCGATATCTCTGAGTTCGCACCGCGTATTCACACGATCAAGATCAGCCCGGACAAAATTAAAGACGTTATCGGTAAAGGCGGCTCCGTTATTCGCGCGCTTACCGAAGAAACCGGCACCACTATCGAAATCGAAGATGACGGTACCGTCAAAATCGCAGCAACCGATGGCGACAAAGCGCAGCACGCGATTCGTCGTATCGAAGAGATCACCGCTGAGATCGAAGTTGGCCGTATCTATAACGGTAAAGTGACCCGCATCGTTGACTTTGGCGCATTCGTTGCCATTGGCGGCGGTAAAGAGGGGCTGGTTCACATCTCTCAGATCGCCGACAAGCGCGTTGAGAAAGTGACCGACTATCTGCAGATGGGTCAGGAAGTGCCGGTTAAGGTTCTGGAAGTTGACCGTCAGGGCCGTGTCCGTCTGAGCATCAAAGAAGCAACTGAACAAACTCAGCCTGCGGCTGCGCCGGAAGCTCCGGCTGCCGAACAGCAGGGCGAGTAAGGTTGCCGTTTGCCCTCCGCATTGCGGAGGGCGCATTGCGGGCAGGAAGCCCTGTTTGCAGCCGGGGAACTGGACGTTCATCCAATCGTTGTCTTCGGGAGTGGGAAATGAAGCCTTTTTTGCGCTGGTGTTTCGTGGCGACAGCTCTCACGCTGGCAGGATGCAGCAACTCTGCCTGGCGTAAGGACGCAGTCCTCGCGGTGCCATTGCAACCGACTTTGCAGCAGGAAGTGATTCTGGCGCGCATGGAACAAATTCTTGCCAGTCGGGCTTTAACCGATGACGAACGCGCACAGCTTTTATATGAGCGCGGAGTGTTGTATGATAGTCTCGGTCTGAGGGCATTAGCGCGAAATGATTTTTCACAAGCGCTGGCAATCCGACCGGATATGCCTGAAGTATTCAATTACTTAGGCATTTATTTAACGCAGGCAGGCAATTTTGATGCTGCCTATGAAGCGTTTGATTCTGTACTTGAGCTTGATCCAACTTACAACTACGCGCACTTAAATCGCGGCATCGCTCTGTATTACGGCGGTCGCGCTAAGTTAGCGCAAGATGATCTGCTGGCGTTTTATCAAGACGATCCCAATGATCCTTTCCGAAGCCTGTGGCTTTATCTCGCCGAGCGTCAGCTCGATGAGAAACGGGCGCTTGAAGCACTGAGACAGCGCTTAAACAAGTCGGACAAAGAACAATGGGGATGGAACATTGTCGGGTTCTACCTTGGCGACATTAGCGAAAAAGAGCTAATGGACCGTCTGAAGGCAGACGCAACGGATAACACCTCGCTCGCTGAGCATCTCAGTGAAACCAACTTCTATTTAGGTAAGTACTACCTAAGTCTGGGGGACAAGGACAGCGCTACGGCACTGTTCAAACTGGCGGTCGCAAACAACGTTCATAACTACGTTGAGCACCGATACGCATTGTTGGAATTATCGCTCTTGGGCCAGGAGCAAGATGACCTGGCAGAATCGGACCAGCAATAGCTGACGAACACATCAGCCCTTTTTTGATTGCCATCACCTTAGCGGGTGAGGGCGTTGTTGTTCGTTAATACACCTACTTTGAGCCGGTTCACACTTTTCAATGAAAATTACCGTAAATTTTCACGATGAGTTATGTAGACTGGCCGCCATTAATTTTGAGGCACACGTACTACATGGCTGAATTCGAAACCACATTTGCAGATCTGGGCCTGAAGGCTCCCATCCTTGAAGCGCTTAACGATCTGGGTTACGAAAAACCATCTCCGATCCAGGCTGAGTGCATTCCGCATCTGCTGGGCGGCCGCGACGTTCTGGGTATGGCCCAGACGGGTAGCGGTAAAACCGCAGCGTTCTCTTTACCGCTGCTGAACAACATTGATCCTGAGCTGAGAGCACCGCAGATTCTGGTGCTGGCGCCGACCCGCGAACTGGCGGTTCAGGTTGCTGAAGCAATGACGGAGTTCTCTAAACATATGCGCGGCGTAAACGTGGTTGCCCTGTACGGCGGCCAGCGTTATGACGTGCAGCTGCGCGCACTGCGTCAGGGGCCGCAAATCGTTGTCGGTACCCCGGGTCGTCTGCTGGACCACCTGAAACGCGGTACGCTGGATCTCTCTAAACTGAGCGGTCTGGTACTGGATGAAGCTGACGAAATGCTGCGCATGGGCTTCATCGAAGACGTAGAAACCATTATGGCGCAGATCCCGGAGGGTCATCAGACCGCTCTGTTCTCTGCCACCATGCCGGAAGCGATTCGTCGTATTACCCGCCGCTTTATGAAAGAGCCGCAGGAAGTGCGCATCCAGTCCAGCGTCACGACTCGCCCGGACATCAGCCAGAGCTACTGGACTGCTTACGGTATGCGTAAAAACGAAGCGCTGGTGCGTTTCCTGGAAGCGGAAGATTTTGATGCGGCGATTATCTTCGTTCGTACCAAAAACGCGACCCTGGAAGTGGCCGAAGCGCTGGAGCGTAGCGGCTATAGCAGCGCTGCGCTGAACGGCGACATGAACCAGTCCCTGCGTGAGCAGACTCTGGAGCGTCTGAAAGACGGTCGTCTGGATATCCTGATTGCAACCGACGTTGCGGCTCGTGGCCTGGACGTTGAGCGTATTAGCCTGGTGGTTAACTACGATATCCCGATGGATTCCGAGTCTTACGTTCACCGTATCGGCCGTACCGGTCGTGCGGGTCGCGCTGGCCGCGCGCTGCTGTTCGTTGAGAACCGCGAGCGTCGTCTGCTGCGCAATATCGAACGTACGATGAAGCTGACCATTCCGGAAGTTGAACTGCCGAACGCAGAGCTGCTGGGCAAACGTCGCCTGGAAAAATTTGCCGCGAAAGTTCAGCAGCAGCTGGAAAGCAGCGATCTGGATCAGTACCGCGCGCTGCTGGCGAAAATCCAGCCGTCTGCCGAAGGCGAAGAGCTGGACGTGGAAACGCTGGCCGCAGCGCTGCTGAAAATGGCGCAGGGCGAACGTCCGCTGATCCTGCCGCCGGATGCGCCTATGCGTCCTAAGCGCGAGTTCCGCGACCGTGACGATCGTTTCGAACGTCGTGGCGACCGTAACGATCGTGGCCCGCGCGGCGATCGCGGTGGCGAAGATCGTCCGAAGCGTGAGCGTCGTGACGTTGGCGATATGGAACTGTACCGCATTGAAGTGGGCCGTGATGACGGCGTTGAAGTTCGTCATATCGTTGGCGCCATCGCGAACGAAGGCGATATCAGCAGCCGTTACATCGGTAACATCAAGCTGTTCGGTTCTCACTCCACCATCGAACTGCCGAAAGGTATGCCGGGCGAAGTGCTGCAGCACTTTACGCGTACCCGCATCCTGAACAAGCCGATGAACATGCAGCTGCTGGGCGATGCTCAGCCGCGCCCTGAGCGCAGCGGCGAACGTCGTGGCGGCGGTGAGCGTCGTGAAGGCGGCCGTAGCTTCGGCGGCGGTGAACGTCGTGAAGGTCGTGGTTTCGGCGGTGAGCGTCGCGAAGGCGGCCGTGGTGAAGGTCGTCGTTTCAGCGGTGAACGTCGCGAAGGTGGCCGCGCGCCGCGCCGCGATGATGCTTCAGCGCAGCGTCGTGACGACTCCGCAGGTCGTCGTCGTTTCGGTGGCGATGCATAATTAGCGCTTTCCGCTAACGTAAAGTAAACGATACAGCCCCGATCTTAACGATTGGGGCTTTTTTTATTTCCTTTGTACTCGTGTACTGGTACAGTGCGTCACGTTGATAACAAGAAAAGTATTTTCGACTGGAGATTTCGGCAAATGGCGACACTTACCACTACGGCAACCCGACCGTCCTTATTTGGCGGCGTAGTGATTATCGGCGGGACAATTATTGGTGCGGGCATGTTTTCGCTGCCGGTTGTAATGTCCGGCGCATGGTTCTTCTGGTCTCTGGCGGCGCTGGTTTTTACCTGGTTTTGTATGCTGCATTCCGGGTTGATGATCCTCGAAGCGAACCTGAATTATCGGATTGGTTCGAGCTTCGATACCATTACTAAAGATCTGCTCGGTAATCGCTGGAATCTGGTTAACGGCGTGTCGATCGCCTTTGTACTTTATATTCTGACTTACGCCTATATCTCCGCCAGCGGCTCGATCCTGCACCATACGTTTAGTGAAATGTCGCTGAACGTACCGGCAAGGGCGGCTGGTTTTGGTTTTGCGCTACTGGTGGCGTTTATCGTCTGGTTGAGCACCAAAGCGGTGAGCCGCATGACGGCCATTGTGCTGGGAGCTAAGGTCATTACCTTCTTTCTGACCTTTGGCAGCCTGTTGGGACACGTCCAGCCGACCACGCTGTTTAACGTGGCTGAACAAAATGCCTCGTATATGCCCTATCTGCTGATGACGCTGCCGTTCTGTCTCGCATCTTTCGGCTATCATGGCAACGTGCCGAGCCTGATGAAGTACTACGGCAAAGATCCGCGCACAATCGTGAAATGCCTGGTTTACGGTACGCTGCTGGCGCTGGGTCTGTACGTGGTGTGGCTGCTGGTGACGATGGGTAATATCCCGCGCCCTGAATTTATCGGCATCGCGCAGAAGGGGGGCAATATAGATGTCCTGGTCCAGGCGCTCAGCGGAGTGCTGAACAGCCGGAGCCTGGATCTGCTGTTAGTCATCTTTTCGAACTTTGCCGTTGCCAGTTCATTCCTTGGCGTAACGCTCGGCCTGTTTGATTATCTGGCGGATCTGTTCGGCTTCGATGACTCCGCGCTGGGACGTTTTAAAACTGCGGTACTGACCTTCGCTCCGCCGATGGCGGGAGGTTTGCTGTGGCCGAACGGATTCCTCTATGCGATCGGCTATGCAGGTCTGGCCGCGACGATCTGGGCGGCAATTGTACCGGCGCTGCTGGCTCGTGCATCGCGTAAACGTTTTGGCAGCCCATTGTTTCGCGTTTGGGGTGGAAAGCCGATGATCGCTTTGGTGCTGCTGTTTGGGGTGGGTAGCGTTATCGTGCACTTTCTCTCAAGCTTTAACGTATTACCCACCTATCAATAATTGAATTTTCTGCCGAGCCAGATTTAACGATCTGGCTCAAAAAATATTTTCTTTAGTTCTCTTACTATAAATATTGTCTTGAATAAGGGAATATTTATATGCTGAATAACGATATTACTCTACGTAAGCTCGAGATTTTCCTTAGCTATATGGAGTCGATGAATATATCAAAAACTGCGGAGTTGATGAACATTTCATCCGTTAGCGTTCATCGTGCACTTCATTCACTGGAAGACAATTTACGCTGCACTTTGTTTACGCACAATGGCCGTAATCTCTATCCTTTGCCTGGCGCCTGGGTTATGCAGAAAGAGGCTCGTGAAGTCATTAATGCAATGGAACGCTGCGTTTATCTTACCCGCAAAGCTTCGGGGTATCATTCTCAAGTGTTACGTTTAGGGTTACTTTATTCACTGGTTCTGAAGACAGCCCCGCAAATTGTTCAGGGATTGAAAAAACGCTGTCCGGAATTGACAATTGAATTTATCATGAATTCTAATAAGAAATTGTTAGAAGCGCTTAATGAAGAAAAAATCGATGCGGTCCTGATATCGACACCTGACGATTACAATACCCAGTTATTTGAGACATGGACGATATTCTCTGATTCTATCTTTCTCGCGGTTCCGGTAAGCGAAGCCGATAGTTTATCTGCCCCCGTGGATTTGCGGCATTTGCAGAATAAAAAATTTATTGCTCTGAGCGAAGGTTTCGCCACCTGGCGGGGCTTTCAGGAAGCATTCCAGATTGCCGGTTTTATTCCAGAAATCACGGTGCGGGTCCATGATATTTTTTCATTGATGAGTATGGTTAATGCTGGGATGGGTTACACCCTAATACCGGGGAGGATGAGCGGCCTGTTTAGTCACGGTATTCGCCTGTTGCCACTGCAGGAACCTTACCGAATGGAGCAAGAAATCTCGCTGGTCTTCCCTCGTAGTCAGGAAAATCACCCGGGCCTTTTGTCTTTGTTAGCCGAGTGTCGTATGTACGCAAGGAAGCTTATGCTGGAGAAAAGCGAGACAGAGAAAATCCCATAATCTCATGACTCAATCGCTGATAGACTACAGTTTCGCCGTAGATAGAGACGGCAAGCCATCCAGGATTACTGACTAAGGCTATCTTGATTTTGATCCGTTCGCTATTAATATTGTTAGCTAAAGCATGGGTCAGCGCCTGATGGCTGGCCTGGCATAACGTAAAAATGGCAGGCTCCTGACGCGTAATAATCTGATGTTTAAAAGCACAGCCGATGACGCAGCGTTGGAGCTTATTTTTTATTTCATCCGCCGTTCCCGTCATAAAAGCAAAGCCCACTTTATGCTCAGGTTTATCAGCCTGCAGTTTCCTGCGAAAATCCTCTTCATCTTCAAGGGCACAGAGTGAGGCCAGTAGCGCAATTTGTCCTGGTTTCATTCGCTGGAATGAATACATAAAAATCCCTTAAGCCTGCCGTCGCTGCAGCAGGCGACAGTCATTAAAAGAAGGGGGCCAGAGAGAGATAGAGCGCGGAAGGAGCCAGCAGACACCCAAGCCCGGTATAAAACGTTGCCGTCATTGCGCCATAGGGAACAAGTTTGGGGTCCGTTGCCGCCAGTCCGGCGGCCACACCGCTGGTAGAACCCATTAATCCGCCATAGACAATGGCGGCGGCAGGTGAATTAAGACCTGCTGCTTTCGCTACCAGCGGTGTCAAAATCATGACTGCGATGGATTTAATTACGCCAGCGGCGATGCTAAGAGCGATAACATCGGAACTCGCGCCAAGCGCTGCGCCGGTAACCGGACCCACGATGAAGGTGACGGCTCCGCCGCCAATGGTTGCCATACTGATTGCATCGGTATAACCAAAGGCCCATGCGACCAGCGCGCCGAGATAAAAAGAGAGAACTGTCGAAATAATCAGTGCCAGCGCGCCGGCCATGCCTGCTTTTTTCAGTTCTTCAAGCTTTACGCCAAAGGCGGTGGAGATAATGGCGAAGTCGCGAAACATTCCTCCGCCCATCAGCGCGATACCGCTGAAAATGCTGATGTCTGCCAGACCTTTTTTACCACCGGTCAATTCTCCACCAACCCATGCCAGCAGCAATCCCGCGACGATAGCAATGGCTGAGCTATGAATTTTACCGCGGAGCAGATGTGTTGAAAGCCAGCTTGCGGTCCAGCACACGATACCTACGACTACAAAGGCAGTAATCAGACCGTTACTGGTAAAGTTACCAGTTAAAATCTTTATGAGCTGTTCCATTATTTGCACTCCTCGCTGATGGCGGAGTTTGCCCTGACGCCGCGATTGCCGATTTTGCTTAATGGCTTAATCAGCAGGAAGCCGATGAAGACGGCGCCAATACCGGCAATAAGGGCTACCGGTCCGCCTTTGAGCGCAGCGATCACATTCTGGTTTGCGGACATGGCGACGACAATCGGGATATACATTGCATTCCAAAACCCTACCCCCTGTTCGGCGGGCCTGGAGAGCAATCCTTTATCCACCAATTTTTGCGACACGATGACTAAAAACAGCATCGCGAAGCCGATACCGCCGATGTTAGCCGTAATCCCCAGCAGCATGCCAAGAAGATCGCCAACGATGAGCCCGGCGAACATACACAATCCCATTAACATCAATCCGTAAATAATCATGATGTTTCTCTTAGTCTTTCCATACTAAAAGCGAATAACACAAAGCGGCCGATAGCACCCGCGTTTGGGAAAATGACAAGAAGTTAAACCAACGGCTTTTAGCACAGCGCGTTTTTATTTGCGGACATTCATAAAAACACAATTTTTCTCAGGCACTATGATTTATCATATCAGCAAGCAAAACACTTACTGATATGACATTAACATAGAAATAATTACACAAAGAATGTCGCATTGTTTTTTTTAATTAAATGCGTAGTGTCTCACTCTACTCTGCAATGATTTCAAATAATACCATGCCAGGGTTGACGCGATCTCCCGTATTGACCGCTAGCCTTTTTAATAACCCACTCTCCGGAGATGCAACAGGCATTTTCATTTTCATTGCTTCCAGTACAATCACAACCTGGCCTGTTTCAATTTTATCTCCTTCGGCGGCTTTAACTTCGTCGACAACGCCCGGAACTTTGGATTTCACTTCAGACATAATAATTTCCTTTTTGATATTTTTAACAGAGATATGTTCTAATTGCTGCCGAGACCTGCTGTCGCGATCTTAATTGAACATCACTCTCTCCTTTAGCCAGCAGAGTTGAGCTTCCGCTGAACCATTCTTTGATATTGATTGCGTATCCATCTGATAACTGAATCTCGCCATCAATACATAATTCAAATTGTTCTTCGATATGACACAAGCAGGTCCAGCATTCGCTTAGCTCGCCAGGCGCGGTGGGTAGAAAGCGCAGATCCAAATCGGAAAGCGCATCCGTCCAACGCCACGGTGTGACAATTTCCAGCGCTACCGAGCCCCATACGCCGAGCTGGATACCAGGCCAGCGCCATGCCTTACGTAATGCACTAAATGCGCTTAGGGTGTGAGCTCGATCGGTTACGGGAAGCGATGCTGTTTGCTCTGGCGTTGAGTAGCGTTTGATTGCTGATAACGCTATTTCCGTGGCCAGGCGTAATCGCTGTTCCTGCCAACGCAGTGGAAAGCAGAATCCCAGCGGAATACGCTCCGCTCCATGCTGGCCGCGGCGCACAATACCCGGCAGCAAACCGCTCAGCAGATATTTCCGCGCCTCCTGACGCAGGACATTGGGTAGGCCGCTAAAGGCATGATCCAGCTGCACGGCTATGGCCTCCAGCGCCGAATGTTCAAGCCAACACAAGGTATGTCGCTGCAGGGAGGTCATCGTGCTTTACACCATGCCGGATCGTTTTTCGCGTGCTGCTGTAAATCTCTCTGGGCTTGCAGCAAAGCATCAAACTGAGCCGTTGCTTGCGGACCGATAATATCCACAGGCGGACGTCCGGTGATGCATTCGCCGGGGATTGCCTTCGGCCAGAGCCGGATATGCGTTGCGTTCGCATCGGTTTTCAACTGCGTTGACACATGGCAAATTCGTCCCTTAATACGCAAAATTGTCCGCGCCACGCGCTCTACGATCTCCCTATGCCGTGCTGTGGTTGCCATAACAACCATGTCGTACTCCGGCGTGGTGCGCTGGCGCTTCCAGGTCTGGATTTCCCCCTGCGGATTGCAAAGATGGCCGCCCCCGGAGAGGGGAAAACTGTCGCCGGTCGGCAAGCCTCCCACCACAATCTCCCGCCAGTCGCCATTTTGCTGCGCGGGAACCAGCGAAATATCTTCACGTAGCGGAACGCCATCAAGCGCCAGCCAGCCGAACTCCTGACAGCCGTAAATGTCGTGTAGCGTATAGCCCAGCGAAGCCGCCAACGGAACTAACTCTTCATCCAGCGGAGTTCCCGCGGTTATCAGCGTTAGCTTCTTGGGTAGCCGGGCCGTCAGGCCCATCTTTAGCGCCTGCTCCAGAGCGGCGCGTAAAAAAGAGGACTCTCCCACCACCGCGTCAGGCGGTTGTTGGCACAGGGCGATCAGTAAGGCGTCCCGGCAGGAGTGGGTTAAAAACGACCAGCGAAGCCCGCTCTCCTCCAGCGCCTGACGGGTAAACACGTTAACCAGCGGCGCGTAGGTCACCAGCATATGCTGGCCTGTCCCTACGCTGCAGAGCGCCAAGGCCCGCTTTCCGGCGGCGGTCCGCAGCGGCAGTTCGTTATACGTCACACCGACGATATTCTGAAAAGCGCTGCTGCCGGTAGTGAAGGTCACCAGCGCCAGGTTAAACGGCGTATGGATCTCTTCAATGACGTGGGCCGCCGTTGGTCCGGCAATGCCTTTGTCATCCAGCGTACGGCGAGGCATCTCCACCAGCGAGGGTATACCCGGCTGGGCTTCGAGCAGCCATTCAAGCGTGGCGATGGGATTGTTCATCTTACCTTCCTCCCCGGCTCAGCCCGGCTCATATCGCGCGGCCACCTGCTGGAATTCAGCGCGCATTTGCGCCAGAATCACGCCGCGTATTTTTCTACCACCGCGCGCTTCGCCGGAAATTCCGCGGCCCTGTGGACCGGTAGACTGAAAACCTTCGGCCTCTTTTTGCCGACGAACTTCATCAATGTGACGAACGATAGTCTCTTTCATTGCCGGAATCGTTTTGATCAGCTCTTCAACGCCGCCCAACTGCCAGAAGAACTCCGGCCCTGCCGCAAACACCGGGTTGCTGCGGGAAAGCTCGCTGAGACGCTCTACGTCCTGGTGGGTAATACGCGCGATGCTGCTTAACGGCATCACGTGGATCATGGTGCCGAACTCCGAGGTCAGACTGAGGATATGGTCGGCCTGTAGTCCGTGGCAGAGAAATGCGCCGCTAATCGCGCGACCAATGACCATGGCGATAATCGGGTGCCCAGCCTGACGTGCTTCGGCCAGCGCCAACTGATAAGCTCCGGTAGCTTTATTCATGCCGATGATCTCTTCCAGCTTCCCCGGCCCATTCCCTGGGGTATCGACAATCAGCACCAGCGGACGTTTTTTACTTGCCGGTTTGTCCTGGTCCATCGCCAGCGTACGATAGACTGCCAGCGCCATTTTGTAGCCCTCTTCCAGGCCGATAACGCCGGCATAGACTACCGGAAAGCGGGGGTTGAATGTCATGGCGTCGTTAGCTATCACTGTGCAGATTTCGCCATTGATACTCGCGCTGCCGACTACAGCGCCGGGGCCGTAATCGTCGTAGGGCAGGTTGAGTCCCGACAGGGCATTTTCGACAAAGCTGCCCTCATCGACAATCAGGTCGATAGCGGCACGCCCCTGGCCAAGTAAATTTTCCATCATGCTTCCTCCATGGACAGGCGTTGGACATTGCTCAGGAAGGTTTCCAGATCCATATCAACCAGCGATTGCGGCGCTGAATTCCCCGCAGCCGCCCAGACATCGCGCGCATCGGCGGGAGCGAGTTCGTTGATTTTCCTCGTCAGCGCCATCTGCGTGCGGACTTTCGCCTCGCTGCCGATCCGACGCATTGCTTCAATCTCTGGCCAACTCAGATCGGCAATCAGCGAAGCCTGCTGGTGGAAAGCCTCCAGCGAATCGGCAATCAGGTAGTTGCAGTCACCAACGATATATTTGTGCTTGCCTCCGGTGGTGCGGAACACCAGCGCCCGATCAGAGGCGTCGAACTCGTTGCGGCCCATTTCCTGTTCTATAACCTCCGGGCCAGTCAGCCCGAGTCTGCCTGATTCGCTCATGACGATCAGGTCTGTCGCCGCAGCGACAAAACCCATACCGCCGAAGCAGCCGATCTTGCTGCCGATCAGCGCCACTACCGGTACACGGCCGCGCAGGGTTTGCAGCATATCCATGCATTCGGCATGGGCGAGCAAACCGGCATTAGCTTCATGCAGGCGTACGCCGCCGGTTTCAAACGAGATAAGCACGATGGGACGATGGGCCGGGTCGCGGGTTTGCGCCGCCAGCTCATCGGCCAGCATCAGCGCACCGACCATTTTCGCGCCGCCCACTTCACCGACGGAACCGCCGATGAAGCGGCCTTCCTGAGAGATAACGATAGCCGGATGCTGACCGAGCAAGCCGATTCCGGTGACAACGCCATCGTCAAACTCTACTGCTTCGCCCAGCACCGGCAGATGCGGACTAATCTGTTTCGCCGCTGGGCCAATCAGCTCGGTAAATGTGCCTTCATCCACCAACCCTTCGGCGCGAGTGCGGGCGCTGGCCTCCAGAAAACGCTGATCATTCATGATGGTTTTCTCCCTGCATGGCCTGTTGTAATGCTTGCTGAAGTCTTAACGCCACCACGGCGGGCGTGGCGTTGTTATCGTTGATGCTAACCTGCATATCGCCCAGCGGACCGTTATCGAGAAAACGGGTGAGGACGATTTCCCAGATAGCATCGAATCCGGTGACCGGTGTACAAATGCTGATGTCGATTCCGCCTGCCAGTGCTTTGGGTACCAGCAACACTTCCAGATCTCCGGAACCTACGATGCCGCAGTGTACGGTTTGCGGCAGAGACGGACGGTCGCTTTTGCCGCTGAAATGATGTGATATTTGATGTAAAGCCATTTGCTATCCCCTTACCAGTTACGGAACCGAGCCGGTGGGTTGTATAGTCCGCCGGACCACTCGACCAAATCGCGAATACTCTTCGCCGCCAGCATCTGACGGTTGGCACGCCGTCTGTCGATGCCTAAATCCTCCGGCGTTTGAACGATACCGGCTTTGCGTAACGCCTGGGTCTGAGCCAGATCGGCGGCAAGACCAATATCGGTGTAGCCCGCGACGGCGCGAATTGCCGCCATTCGCTGTTCCAGTCCTTCGCAGCGGTGCAGATGGGCGATTCCTTCTTCGGTGAGCACGTGGGTGACGTCATCGGCGTAAACCATCACCGGCGGTAGCGCGAGACCGGCTTTTTCCGCCAGTTTCCAGGCATCAAGTTTGTCAACGAAGGCCGGCTGACGCTTTTCACGGAAGGTCTCCTGCATCTGTACGACCAGGCGCTTGCCGCGCGGCATATCGCCAATCAGCTGCTGCTGCGTGGCGTTGAACTCTTCGCCACACTTGAGCCAGGAGTGAGTGATGTGGCGGCGACCTTTGGCATCACAACCCATATTTGGCGCGCCGCCAAAACCGGAAACGCGGCTGGCGGTGGCGGTACTGCTGTTACCATACTTATCGATTTGCAGCGTACCGCCGATAAACATATCCAGGGCATAATGACCAGCGGCCTGGGCGAAGGCGCGGTTGGAACGCAGGGTGCCATCCTGGCCGATGTAAAAAATGTCGGGGCGTTCAGCGACATATTTTTCCATACCCAGTTCGCCACCAAAGCAGTGAACGGACTGGATCCAACCGCTCTCGATCGCCGGGATGAGGGTGGGGTGCGGATTTAGCACCATATGGGTACAGGCTTTGCCCTTCAGCCCCAGCTCCTCGCCGTAGGTCGGCAGCAGCAGTTCGATGGCGGCGGTAAAGAAGCCGATGCCGTGGTTAATTCGTTCGACGCCGTACTCGGCATATATGCCCTTCAGCGCCATCATCGCCATCAGTACGTGGGTATCGGTGATCAATGCCGGATCGCGAGTGAAGAGTGGCTCAACGTAAAAAGGACGCGGCGCTTCGATAACCGCATTCACCCAGTCCCCGGGAATATCGACTCGCGGCACCCTATCGACGATCTTGTTCACCTGGGCAATGACGATCCCCTGGCGGAAGTGGGTGGCTTCGGCGATCACCGGCGTATCTTCAGTATTAAAACCGGTGTAGAGGTTACCGTCTTTATCCGCTTCGAACGCGGTGATCAGCGATACTCGTGGCGTAAGATCGACAAAATAGCGGCTGAACAACTCAAGATAGGTATGAATCGCCCCGAGCTTGATCTTGCCCTGCTGGATAAGCTGCGCGAGGCGACCATCCTGCGGTCCGGCGTAGGCGAAATCGAGCTTTTCAGCGATCCCTTTTTCGAACAGATCGAGGTGCGTGCTGAGCGGTACGGACGACTGCACCATATGCAGGCCAGAAATCTTCTCGGGATCGACTTTACACAGGCATTCTGCGAGAAAATCCGCCTGCTTCTGATTATTACCTTCAATATTCACCCGATCGGCGCTACGGATAATCGCCTCCAGCACGGCGACGGTATTCTTAGCATCAACGATCTTTCCATCACAAAAATACGGAGCCAGAAGGCTCAGCCGCTGCGCGGTATCATCCTTAAGTTGATGCCAGTTGTGCTCTTTAAGCATGTTTTTACTCCCTTATTTCAGCAGGAATAGCGTGGAGATAAAGACCCCGGTGGCGATGGCCGAAACAATCAGGCCGCTGACGCCCGCGCCCATTGCCAGAGGCAGGATGACGGCGTAAGGGTTTTCATGGCTGACTTCTTTCTGCGCGATTTTGGCGGTAGTAGGCAGGCAGGAAACGCCCGCGATACCGATTGCCGGGTTGTAGCGTCCTTTCGAGATAAGCCAGATAAACCAGCCGCCGAGCAGGGCGCCAACCGCCGAAATCGCCAGCGCGCCAATGCCGAGAATCAGAATGATGCCGACTTTCGGGTCAAGGATGGTTTGCGCTTCGCACAGCGTACCGAGCAGGAGGCCGAGGAACAGCGTTGCGGTATAAGTCAGGGTGGTTTCAAGCAGTTTCTGGAATGGTTCGATCTCCGCTTCTTTAATGGCAATGCCAAGGAAGAAGGAGAGGATCAGCGGCGCGGCGACCGGCAGCAGCAGGCACAGTAGCAGGCAGGCGCAGATCGTGAAGATGAACTTCGCTTTTTTCGATACGGTGGGGTATTCGATATCCACTTCCATACCGCGATATTTTTTCGGTACCAGCAGGCGCACCAGGTACGGATATCCCGCATAGGTGAGGCTCAGATACAGATAGGCGATGATGGCAATGGGGACAAATAAATTTGGCGCCAGAATTAAGGAAGCGAAGAGCACCATTGGACCGTCAGCGCCGCCGATAGTCGCAATAGAAGCCGCTTCGTTGGCGGGGAGACCGAATACTTCAATCCCCAGCAGCAGCGCGGCAAAGGTGCCCGCTTCGGCGAATAGCGCAACAATGATGCTGGCCCAGGGGCGGAGCAGAATAAAGCTGATGTCGCTCATCGCGCCGATGCCGAAGAAAACGATGCAGGCAATCAGACCGTTACTGAAAGTCAAGTTATACACTGGCTGCAGAAAGTTAATCTGCATGATATTGACCAGTTCGGTAGGATCGCTGATCATCGGGTCCAGAATTAACGTCCCGGTTTGCCCGCCGGCGAGAAAAAGCACTCCAGCGTTGACGGCAATCATGCCTAAACCCATCGGCACCATAATCAGCGGTTCGAGTTTGCGGCGAAAACCCATCCACGCCAGAATAAAGCCCAGAATGATTAATAATATTCGTGCAATAGCTATTTTGGGATCTTCAATAAAAAAGGTGCCAATGCCCGAAAAGAGCTTAACAAAGATATCCATAACATATATTCCTGATGACGCAAAAAAAGAGCGTGTTAGTCGTCGGTGATATTCAGTTTATTCATTACCCTATTAACACCAACAATTATTCCGACGACAGCAAATGAAATAAAAATCGTCATGCCATATGTTAGTAATGTGTATAAATAGATACTCATATCTCTTCCTCGTTAGGATCCTCTTGCGATTGAAAGCACAGAAAATACATCGCCAGGGTCAACGCTAATAAATCTGCTGACCCTCCCGGGCTGACCCATTTTTCCAGGCACCATGTATTAAATTCAGTGAGCTCGTGCTCTATGGCGGGATGACTCATGCCTCCCAACTGTACCAGCCGCTGGGCGCGCTGTTTCATTTCGTCCAGTGCGCTGTAGCCTGCGCGTGAAAGCACCGTGGTATCATCGCAGCGAGCCATCAGCGCAAGCAGCGTATGGATGAGCGCTTCACGCCAGCTAAACCCTAGCGAAAGCGCCTGACGCAGAGCGGGAATGCCAATATGACAGACCAGTGGAAAGCCTTGTTCAGCCTCGCCGCGTACGCCGGTGATACCGAACTGTAGATAGAGCTTTTCACCATGGGTTTGTGCTGCACGCTGGGCGAGGGCGGCATAATCCTTGCGGCAGAGATCGAGGCAAATTCCGGCGACACACTGGCTTAATGATTCGCAGGAAAGCTTCTGTCCGCGACCTGTTAGCCAGCCCGCAGCCGCGGCCAGAATCGCACCTGCAAAGAGAATGCCGCGCTGAGTATTCACCTGGCGAGTCGCTTGCAGCAGTCTGGATTCGTATTGAATACCGATTGAACGTATTTGGGGAAATAAATCAGCCAGTGCCCCTTGATGATATTCTCCAGCCTGGGCGCAAGCGCTAAAACAAGGGGCTATTGCAGAAGTGCTGGTAATAAAAAGCCAGATATCCATATCGCGATGCGCGCCTTGAGAATTCGGCGTGACCAGCCCCGGTTTTGGCCAGGCGCAGACCTCCATTAATAGCGCTTTTAACAGACACTCACCGATTCTTTCTGCGTTGGCGGTTGGTTGGCTCATGGCAACTCTCTTTTCACGCGTTCATTTACGAAAAATAAAACAAGAGAGAAAGTAACATTGCTATTTTTAGAGAACAATTACGTCTGGGGTAACGTAATTACGCTCAACGTAACCAGAAGTGGAAAAGGGTGCGATAATCATGTGTACGGTCACAAATTGTCATTTGAGCGAAAAGAAAAAGCGACACAGATCACGCTCCCTGGGGGGGCGTATTATATTATCGCGATCTGCTTTGTTATTCATATTTAGTATTTTTGATAATTAAATGGAGGTGAAACGTTAGCGATAATTATCGGTGAAGCCTGGATAGAGGGGACATTGGCACAGGTATCTGGGCCGACCATCAGGAACATTACCCGAGGGCGCTCCGCTTACGTTGGCCGGGTAAGGCGTTAGTCATCACCGGGCATAACCTAAGTTCATTCACCAGAACCGCTTGGCTATCCGGCTCAAATTCAAATAAATCCCTGTTTGTCGTAGAGCTCCTCTGCCAGCGTTTCACCATGTTCGTCAAAGAAGGCGTTGGCAATGGCGATATTTTCCGCAGAGGTTTTTGACCGCAGCTGGCTACTGCCATCAGCGAACTCAAGATATATATCCGTTTCTGGCGACAGGCTCTGGGATGTGTCTCCCCACCAGTACGGATAGATTATCAGGAAGTTATTTGGTGTTGCTGGCGTGATATAGCTCTCCAGGCCGCGCAGGCAGACGATTAACGGCAGGAAGACGCTAAAACTTTCGGATAAGAAGATAGAGTCCATAGTGAGGAGCTGCTTTTCTTTATCGTAATGGATATGTTCTGCGTAGATATTATCCCGACTGTTACCTGAGTTGCAGCCTTTCAGCTGATGGAGCATTTTGCACGGATCGCCGCATACTCTTTTTTCTTCATTAAACCAAGCCAGCCAGTCGCTATAGTCGGTAATATTTTTCACCGGGGAGACAAAAAATTGCTCCAGCTTTTCTTCGGTGATATGTACATGAAGAAAAAATGATGAAGGTTCACTCATAATTCAATTCCTGTTGTTTAATCCGTGCAGGCTATTTTATATATCAGAAAACGTCAGAGGTGGCGAAGTAAAACTTAAGGTATATTACTTTTCAATGGGTTAGGTGGAATGGTTCCCGTGATGAATATTTTGTCTCAATGCTCTCAGGCCGGATTGAAGTATAGAGATCTGAATGTAATATATTACGCGGGCTAAACGTCATACAGGGATGTACGGTAAATGAAGAGTATTGTTTTTATTATTGCTGTGGCAATTTTTGCGGTGGTTTTTGTCTGGAACATGTTGCCGGAGAGGAGTGATTCGGTAATCTTCCTGCCGCAGGAAAAGACAAATTCAGCCTCAACGGTTAAACAGATGATTTATCCCGGCGATCGCCTGTTTATACGCATTTTGAAGGCGGAAGATAAACTGGAATTGTGGTTCAGTAAGAGCGGGAAGCCCTATGAACTCTATAACACCTGGACCATCTGCGCCTGGTCTGGCGGGTTTGGGCCGAAAAAGGCCGAAGGGGATGGTAAAAGTCCGGAGGGGTTTTACGCTACCACTAAAGCGCTACTGAATCCCAATAGCCGCTATCATCGGGCTTTTAACATTGGTTATCCCAACGATTATGATCGGGCTAACGGCTATACCGGCAGCTTTATTATGGTTCATGGGAGCTGCGTTTCGGCGGGGTGTTTCGCGATGACTGATGCCGGCATTGATGAGATCTATAATCTGGTGGCGCAGGCGCTGAACAGCGGGCAGGAAACCATTCCGCTTTATATCTTTCCGTTTTCCATGACGGAGCAGAATATGCAACGAGCTGCGATGTGGCCGGAATATACGTTCTGGCGTTCGTTAAAACCGGCGTACGACTATTTTGAGAAATACCACCGGCTTCCTGAAATTAGGGTTGTCAATCGGCGCTATACCCTTGTCACACCCTGATATTCAGGCGGCAAAAGTCGATTCGCCGCCTGATGAACAGCGCTACCCGATCAGCTCTTCTTTCACCTGCATCGCCAAATCAAATGAATGCAGGCGCGCCTGATGATCGAAGATTTGGCCGTTAACCATGATCTCATCAGCCTGGGTCTCCCGTAGAATCGATGCCAGCCCGTGGCGGATTTTCGCTTTATCGCCGACCAGCGACATGCTCAGCGCCTGCTGAACGCCGTACTGCTCTGAAGCGGACCACAGCTGATGCATATTTTGCACCGGCGGCGGCAGTTGTCCGGTCTCGCCCCGGCGCAGTTTGACGAACGCCTGCTGCATGGACGTAAACAGAAATTCCGCATCTCTGTCGCTATCGGCGGCAATAATGTTAATGCATACCATCGCATACGGCTTCTCTAACCGTTCTGACGGCTGGAAGTGGGTGCGGTAGAGGTGCAGGGCCTGGAAGAGCATATCCGGCGCGAAGTGCGAGGCAAAGGCGAACGGCAGCCCCAGCTGCGCCGCCAGCTGAGCGCTGTAAAGGCTTGAGCCGAGCAGCCAGACAGGTATCTTCTCGCCATAGCCGGGAACCGGCCGTACGTGCGGATTAGGATCGCGGGCGTCGAACCAGTCCACCAGCTCCGCGACATCGCGCGGGAAGTTATCAACATCGCCGCTCATATGGCGACGCAGCGCGCGCATGGTCGGCTGATCGCTACCTGGCGCGCGCCCAAGGCCGAGATCGATACGACCGGGGTAGAGCGTATTGAGCGTGCCGAACTGCTCGGCAATCACCAGCGGCGAATGGTTCGGTAGCATCACGCCGCCGGAGCCCAGATGCAGAGTGGTGGTATGGGCGGCAAGATAGCCAATCAGCACCGAGGTCGCGGCGCTGGCAATACCGACCATATTATGGTGCTCGGCCAGCCAGTAGCGATGATAACCGCGTTTTTCCGCCAGCTGCGCCAGATCTAAAGAGTGGGAGAAAGCTTCCTTTGCGGAAGATCCTTGCGGGATTGGCGCCAGGTCGAGCACCGAGAATGAAACAGATTTGTCAGTCATAAAGGCTCACTTTGCTACAGCATAGTCATCAGATTGAAGGTCTTCTTCCAGCCTGGCGCATCCGCGATACGCCTGCCAGAAAAGCTGCATCTTTAATAGTGCATTAAAAAGCAGCGATAGCCATTAACAAAGTGAGCGGTTAATCAGCTCTGCAGTTCCAGTCCGGCCAGCCGCCGCCAGTAGCCGTTGCAGTCGCTGTTCGCCGTCAGCGGTAGCGGCGCTGCGCCGTTCTCATTTGCCCGGAAGGCGTCCAGCATCGCAAAGGTCTCGATGCCCAGCGGCGACAGGCGGACCATATCCACCAGCCCGTGCATGGTGCTCAGCTCATTCCCGAGGTTATAGACGTAGCCGCTCATGGTCTGAATGCCGTTGAGGACGAATACCTGCTGGTTCTCCTGTGAGAGCACGTCGCGCCCGTTAGGATATTTAATGCAGCAGGTTTCGCACTCGTCTTTGGGTCGGTCTTCCGAACGGGCGGTAAAGCAACGGGCGGAGTAGGCCAGCGGCAGATGGCCGTAGCTCAGCACCTCTACCTCAAACTGGTTGCGAATGCCCAGTTCGTCGCACTGGGTCAGCAAGTTCGCCAGCCAGTCGCGGGAAAGCTCGACCGGCATACACCAGCGCACCATACCTTGCTTAAGCAGCAGACGCAGGGTGACGGCGTTGTAGCAGTTGAGCGCATGGCCAGCGACGAACGGCAGTTTACGTTCCGCGCACAGGTTAACGACGCCGAGATCGCTGGCTTCAATCAGAAATTCGCCGTTATCGACATAGCGCTTCAGTTCGCCCAGTTCCGAGGACGCCTGTACCAGCGCGAGGGTGGAAAGCACTACCTGTTTGCCGCTTCCCGCCAGCGCTTTCGCCATCTCGATCCAGTCGCCGACTTTGGTGGCGCGGCGTTTGCTGCATACCGCTTCGCCGAGATAAATCGTGTCCGCGCTGCAGCTGGCTGCCTGCTGGTAAAAATCTTCCAGCGTCTCTTTTGGCCAGTAATAAAGCACCGGCCCTAATGAATATTTCATTGCTGTTCTCACTGCCATTTACGGTGATAGGCGCCAAGGGTGGTTTGCGTCCCTTCGGACATCGAACCGAGGGTCTCCATCCACGCGGACTGCGGCACGAAGTTTTGCGGATCGGCTTTGCAGCGATCGATCGCCTGACGCCAGACTTTCGCCACCTGGGTGACGTACGCCGGACTGCGCTGGCGGCCCTCGATTTTGACCGAGGCAATGTTTGCCGCCATCAGCTCCGGCAGCAGCTCCAGGGTGTTCAGGCTGGTGGGCTCTTCCAGTGCATGGTAGCGCTCGCCGTCGACCAGATACCGCCCTTTACAGAGGGTGGGATAGCCGGCATTTTCACCATCTCGATAGCGGTCGATCAGCACTTCGTTAAGGCGTGATTCCAGTCCCTGCGGCGTTTGTTGCCAGCGCACGAAGCGTGCCGGCGAACAGGCGCCGACGGTATTCGGTGATTCGCCGGTCAGATAAGAGGAAAGATAGCAGCGGCCTTCCGCCATAATGCACAGGCTGCCGAAGGCGAAGACCTCCAGCGGCACCGGCGTGGCGCGGGCCAGCTGTTTGACCTGGTGAATCGACAGTACGCGCGGCAGCACCACGCGGGCGACGTCAAAGTTGCGATGATAAAATTTTACCGCTTCTTCGTTAGTGGCCGAGGCCTGAACGGAAACGTGACGCTCGATGTGCGGGTAGCGCTCGGCGGCATACTCCAGCATTGCGATATCGGCGAGGATCAGCGCGTCGGCGCCCAGCTGGGCCGCCATATCTACCGCGCGCTGCCAGCGGGCATAGCCATCAGGATGCGCGAAGGTATTGATGGCAATATGCAGTTTACGACGATGCTGGTGCACAAAGCTGACGGCTTCCTGCAGTTTCTTTTCGGTGAAATTAAGGCCGGCAAAGTGGCGGGCGTTGGTGTCATCTTTCAGCCCGATATAGACGGCATCGGCGCCGTTTTCGATGGCCGCCTTAAGCGCCGGAAGGTTACCGGCTGGGCAGAGCAGCTCCATAATTTTTCCTGAAAAACGCGGCCCGTCAGGGACGCTGGATGGTTAATGAGCTGGGATTTTAGTTAACCTTCTGGTGACAATTTTTGATTTGAGGCAGTTAAAAGCGTATTGGCGGGATCAATACCAGCGGCCCGACATCGTGATTTTGTTGATTTACGCCGCTATGTCGTTTATTTGATATGGCACAATAGAGGAACTATTGCATTCATGGAGTAAAGCTTGTGTTGGATAAACTGCGTTCCCAACTGGTTCACTTTGGCCCGTCGTTAATAAGCGTGCCGGTTAAGCTGGCGCCTTTTGCCCTCAAGCGCCAGGTGCTGGAACAGGTATTAAGCTGGCAGTTTCGCCAGGCGCTGGCGGATGGGGAGCTGGATTTTCTCGAGGGGCGCTGGTTAAGTATTCATGTGCGTGATATCGGCCTGCTGTGGTATACCTCGGTGATTAACGGCCGTCTGGTGGTCAGCCCGGCGGCTGAAGCGGACGTCAGCTTTAGCGCCGACGCCAGCGACCTGCTGATGATTGCGGCGCGCAAGCAGGATCCGGATACGTTGTTCTTCCAGCGTCGCCTGGTTATCGAAGGCGATACCGAGCTGGGTCTTTATGTAAAAAACCTGATGGATGCCATTGAGCTGGAGCAGATGCCCAGGGCGCTGCGTATTATGCTGCTGCAGCTGGCGGACTTTGTTGAAGCAGGCCTGAAAGGCCCGCAGAAACCTGAACAGACATCGGTAGGTGAGGCATGCTGATTCGAGTAGAAATTGGGATTGATGCACCGGGAATCGACGCGCTATTACGTCGTACCTTCGGCAGCGATGCGGAAGCGCAGCTGGTGCACAGCCTACGTGAAGATGGCCTGATCACGCTGGGCGTGGTGGCGACGGATGACGAAGGTCAGGTCGTGGGCTATGCGGCCTTTAGCCCGGTTGCCGTTGAAGGCGAAGAGCTGCAGTGGGTTGGACTGGCTCCGCTGGCGGTCGATGAAAGCTACCGCGGTCAGGGCATCGGTCGTCAGCTGGTCTATGAAGGGCTCGATTCACTGAACGAGTTTGGCTATGCCGCTGTTGTCACCCTTGGCGATCCGGCGCTTTATGGTCGTCTGGGCTTTGAACCCGCAGCGCGTTTTAATCTGCACTGCCGTTGGCCGGATAGCGCGGAAACTTTCCAGGTTCACCGCCTGGCCGATAACGCCCTTGATGGCGTCAGCGGGCTGGTCGAATACAGCGACCACTTTAACCGCTTCTGAGGCTTTCCAGCAGCGCCTCAAACGAACCGTCTCCGGCAACGAGGCGCTCTTTCTGGCGCTTCGTTAGCTGCTTGATACGATACTCCAGTCGTAATGCTAGTGAGTGTTCACCAACTTCCTGGCTGAAAGCCAGCTGAAGCTCTCCCTTACCACGCAGCGCTTTCGCGCCTTTGCCTTCCTGGTGCTGGCAAAAGCGGCGTGAGACATCGGTAGTAATCCCGGTATAAAGGCGATTATCGGCGGTACGAATCAGATAGAGAAACCAGCACACGGTACAGAGGTCGCTATGTTAAGGTGTGAGCACCATAACATACTGGAGAGTAAAGATGGATACGCTCGCCGCTATCAGCCGTTGGCTGGGAAAGCAGCATGTTGTGACCTGGTGCGTCGCCCGCGATGACGAGCTGTGGTGCGCCAATGCCTTTTACGTTTATGACCCGGAAAAGGTCGCCTTTTATTTGCTTAGCGATGAAAAAACGCGCCACGGCCAGATGACCGGGAAAGGCGCCAGGGTGGCCGGAACGGTAAACGGCCAGCCGAAGACCGTCGCCTTGATCCGCGGCGTCCAGTTTAAAGGCCAAATTCGCCGCCTGTCCGGGGAGGAAGAGGCGGCGATGCGTAAGCGTTACGTCAGCCGTTTTCCGGTTGCCCGCATGCTATCGGCGCCCGTCTGGGAGATTCTCCCCGATGAGCTTAAGTTCACCGATAACACGCTGGGCTTTGGTAAAAAGCTGCACTGGCTGCGTGAATCAGGCACCGAGCAGACGTAAAGCTTCTCGATTAAACGCCGGCAGGTCGTCCGGGGTTCTGCTGGTCACCAGCTGCTCGTTGTCGATCACCACTTCCTGATCGTAGAATTCGCCACCGGCGTTTTTCACGTCGACGATGATAGGCTTCACGGCCGTCAGCTTACGCCCGCGAATCACATCGGCGCTAATCAACAGCTGCGGACCGTGACAGATGGCGAATACCGGTTTGCCGCTGTTCACAAAATCGCGGGTGAAGGTGACAAAGCGTTCGTCTCCGCGCAGCGCGTCCGGTGAATAACCGCCCGGTAGCAGCAGAGCGTCGAAGTCGGCAGGGGTGACGTCATCAATGGCTTTATCGATAACGACTTCAGCTTCCCCTTTTTTCCCTTTTACCTTCTTCCCCGCCTGTTTTTCAATCGTCACGACCTCATGACCGGCCAGACGATAGGCGTCCGCGGGTGAGGTGAACTCCGAGTCTTCAAAGTCGTCGGTAATTAAAACGGCTATCTTCTTACTCATTCTTCCTCCAGTGTTTTGGTGTGGAATGAGGCATTTCCCTGATGATGATGGATAATTACCTCGTAGAGTATTAAGTCTGGAACATGAGGCTGGGATCGCAACATAGAAAAATCTGCAAAGGAGTTTCGATGAGTCAGGTACTGATAACGGGGGCAACCGGGTTAGTTGGCGGTCACTTACTTCGAATGCTACTCAACGCGCCGGGCGTTAAGTCCGTTGCCGCCCCGACGCGTCGGCCGCTGGCCGATATCTCCGGCGTCTTTAACCCCCACGATCCGCAGCTAACGGACGCCCTGGCGCAGGTTGTCGATCCGATAGATATCGTTTTCTGCTGTCTGGGGACTACCCGCCGGGAAGCGGGTAGCAAAGAGGCGTTTGTGCATGCCGATTATACGCTGGTCATTGATACCGCGCTGGTGGGAAAAAAGCTGGGCGCGCAGCATATGCTGGTCGTCAGCGCGATGGGGGCCAATGCGCATTCGCCCTTTTTCTATAATCGTGTAAAGGGTGAGATGGAAGAGGCGCTGATTGCGCAGCAGTGGCCGCGCCTGACCATTGCCCGCCCGTCAATGCTGATAGGCGAGCGCGAAAAAAAACGCGCCGGCGAAACGCTCTTTGCGCCGATTTTCAATCTGCTGCCGGGAAATCTGAAGTCAATAGAGGCGCGGGACGTGGCGAGCGCGCTACTCGCGGAGGCGCTATCGCCCACGCAGGAGGGCGTACAAATTCTCTCTTCGTCGCAGCTGCGCGAAAGGGCGGCACGCTCGGGGGATTACTGATTTCCAAAATTTCCCCGGAGGCGTAGTATTCATGTCCTCAATTTATCATGACACTCCCCGGGGAATGCTATGGCTGGTCAGTCTTCATCTCAGGTGGCATCACCGTTTCAATGGTGGAAGCCCGCGCTCTTTTTTCTCGTCGTTATCGTTGGTCTGTGGTTCGTTAAATGGCAACCCTACTATGGCAAAGCCTTCACCGCCGCAGAGACGCACAGTATCGGCAAATCTATCCTTGCTAACAGTAACGATAACCCTTTCGCTGCGGCCTGGGATTACGCCCTGGTCTATTTCCTGGCCGTATGGAAAGCGGCGGTCCTGGGCGTGCTGCTGGGTTCGCTGATTCAGGTGCTGATCCCGCGTGACTGGCTGCTGCGCACGCTGGGGCAGGCGCGTTTTCGCGGTACGCTGCTGGGAACCGTATTCTCTCTGCCGGGCATGATGTGCACCTGCTGCGCCGCGCCGGTGGCGGCAGGAATGCGTAAACAGCAGGCCTCGATGGGCGGCGCGCTGGCGTTCTGGCTGGGCAATCCGCTGCTCAATCCGGCGACGCTGGTGTTTATGGGCTTTGTGCTGGGCTGGCAGTTTGCGCTGGTGCGCCTGCTGGCTGGTCTGGCGACGGTGCTGGTGGTCGCAACGCTGGTGCAGAAATGGGTAAAAGAGGCGGCGACGCAGCCGGTTTCGGTGCCTGAACAGCCGGTTGCAACCGTGCAGGACGGTTTCTTTAGCCGCTGGCTGCGCGCTCTCTGGACGCTGTTCTGGAACACTATCCCGGTTTATATTCTGGCGGTGCTGGTGCTGGGAGCCGCGCGGGTGTGGTTATTCCCTCATGCCGATGGGGTGGTGGATAACACGCTGTTCTGGGTGATTGCTATGGCGATTGCCGGCTGCCTGTTTGTTATTCCGACAGCGGCGGAGATTCCGATAGTGCAGACGATGATGCTGGCAGGTATGGGCGTGGCGCCCGCGCTGGCGCTGCTGATTACGCTGCCTGCTGTCAGCGTACCGTCACTGATTATGCTGCGGAAAGCGTTTCCGGCGAAGGCGCTGTGGCTGACCGGCGGGCTGGTGGCGCTGTGCGGCGCGGTGGTTGGCGGGCTGGCTTTAATCTGATGACTTTCCCGGAGGCGGCGCTGCGCGCCTGTCCGGGCTTGCTGATGACCTTCCCGGAGGCGGCGCTGTGCGCCTGTCCGTATATGGACACCTCCCGTTATGCAAGCCATCTCTGCATTTTGTGTAACGGGG
>NZ_JBEAIU010000061.1:0-88320 GCF_040065135.1 Klebsiella sp. CN_Kp066
CTGCACGACCCACCAATGTAAAAAAGCGCCCTAAAGGCGCTTTTTTGCTATCTGCAATATACGAAACCGGCACAGGCCTTCATCTTGCTATCCGGCACTGACCATCAATTCACCAGCGCCGCTACCAGCTTCTCCAGCGCGGGCGTCGCCTGTTGTTGGTCATAGACAATATACAAGTCAGCGGGTATGCGCTCTTCCAGCGGACGAAACACAACGCCCGGCCAGGTCATTTGCGCATAGCTATCGGCGATGAGCGTAATACCAATTCCCATGCTGACCATAGCCAGTACCGTTTGCGGCTCCATCACTTCACGGATAATCATCGGCAAGAATCCGGCACTCTGACAGACGCGCTGCAAAAACGTCCAGTCGGTATGTATTGAAGGCATCGTAACAAAATATTCGTTACGCAGCGCCGCAAGCGGGATCGCCTCAAGCATCGCCAGCGGATGCTCCTCCGGCATGGCCACCAGAAAAGAGGACTCGTGCAAACGCAGGCTGGTAAATCCTGGCGTAGGCGCTGTCGCCATCCGCCACACGCCGGCATCCAGCTCCCGTCGCTCCAGCATCGCCATCTGCATGGCGGGCATGTTCTCGCGGAAAAGCACCTCTACGTTAGGGTTCTCTTTCAAAAAACGCCGCATTACCGGGCGCATTTTCCCCCACATCGCCGTACCTATCACGCCCAGTTCTACCCTCCCCGCCTCACCCCGGCCAATCTGCTCAACTCGCGCCAGCGCCTGATTGGCGCTGGAAAGTAGGCGGCGGGACTCCTCCATCAGAATTTTTCCAGCATGGGTCAACGCCACGCTACGAGAGTGGCGAACAAACAGCAGCGTACCGAGCTGCTGCTCCAGCTCCTTGATGTGGATACTAAGCGGCGGTTGCGACATGTTCAGACGGGCAGCCGCACGACCAAAATGCAGCTCTTCTGCGACAGCCAGAAAATAGCGCAATAATTTCAGATCGATACGATGCGTGCGTTCCATGGGACATGCGCTCCTGAGGCGAAGGATAATGCGCAAAGTTACCACACTGCATCCTGGAAAATGAAACGGCAGAGTATAAACTCCGCCGCTGAAGAAGATTAATGCGTCAGCGCTTTGTTGATAAGTTTCTCAGGCTCATGTTGATAGCGGAAGAACAGGGCAAAAATAACCGCCAGCAGTAATGAATAGGCGGCGAACACCAGCCAGATAGTCTGCCAGTCTTTTACGCCATCAATAGAGAAGTAATCGACGGCCATACCGCTCAGAACTGAACCAACCCATGCTCCAATGCCGTTCACCATGGTCATAAACAGGCCCTGGGCGCTGGCGCGAATATTGGCACTGACCTCCTGCTCAACAAATACCGATCCAGAAATATTAAAGAAGTCGAATGCGCAGCCGTAAACAATCATCGACATCAACAGCAACACAAAACCGAACGGAGAGGGATCGCCAAAAGCGAAAAGGCCAAAGCGCAGCGTCCATGCCAGCATACTCATCAGCATGACTGTTTTGATGCCAAAGCGTTTAAGAAAGAACGGTATGGTGAGGATGAAAGCGACCTCCGCCATCTGCGACACCGAAAGCAAAATTGAGGGATAACGTACGACAAAGCTGTCGGCAAACTCCGGATTGCGGGCAAAATCATGCAGGAAAGGATTACCGAAGACGTTAGTTATTTGCAGTACCGCTCCCAGCATCATCGCAAAAAAGAAGAAAATGGCCATCCGCGGATTTTTAAATAACACAAAGGCATCCAGCCCCAGCCGGCTGGCCAGGGTGGTTCCGGCTTTCTTCTCGACGACAGGAATTTTCGGTAACGTAAATGCATAAATCGCCAGTAATAGCGACGCGGCAGAGGCGATATATAGCTGTGCGCTGCTTAACTCCAGCCCCATCAGGCTCACCGTCCACATTGCGGCAATAAAACCGAGAGTGCCAAAAACGCGAATGGGAGGAAACGCGGTCGCCGGATCCTGGCCGGACTGCGACAGACATGAATAGCAGACGCTGTTAGACAAGGAGATAGTGGGCATGTAGACCATCGCGTTAATGAGCATCACCCAGAACATCGTATCCGGATCGGTCACGGTCGTCGCATAAAGAAGCACTCCCGCGCCAACCAAATGGCAGAACATATAGGCCCGTTCTGCACGAAGCCATTTATCAGCAATGATCCCCATGATGCCGGGCATGATAATGGCCGCCAGCCCCTTAGAGCTATACACCATGCCGACGTTTGCGCCGGTGAAATGCAGCGTATTGATCATGTAAGAACCCAGGGTGACCAGCCAGCTTCCCCAGATAAAATATTGCAAAAACGACATGAGCTTTAAGCGAGAAGCGATACCCATTTTTTCCGTTCCTTGCCATTAAAGTAAGACCCCGCAAGCGGGGTCAATATTTATTATTTTCAGGCCAGTTTGCGTAAGAAGCCGCAGATCAGGTTGATAAAGTTCTGCCGGGAAAGTTCGGCCGCTGCCAGGGTTTGCGCGTGGGATAACTTCACATCGCCCAGACCTTCAGCCAGATTAGTAATCGCTGCAACAGCCACCACTTTCAACCCGCAATGGCGGGCGCTTATCACCTCCGGCACCACGGACATCCCCACCACATCGCCGCCGATAATTTGCATCATGCGGATCTCAGCCGCCGTTTCAAAATTCGGCCCGGGATAGGAGACAAATACGCCTTCAGTCAGCGGAAAACCCTCCTCTGCCGCAACGCGCTGCAGAACGGCGCGATAATCCGCATCATAGGCATTTGCCAGCGAGAAAAAGCGCTCGCCGAAGCGTTCATCATTCAGGCCCACCATCGGCGTACCCGGCATAGTATTAATATGATCGCTCAGCGCCACCAGACTTCCCGGCCCCACTTCCGGACGAAGAGAACCGGCTGCGTTAGTACAAAACAGCAGTTCACATCCCAGAAGCTTTAGCGTACGGATGGCATCGGTCATGACCGTCATGCCGCGCCCTTCGTAGAAGTGCCCGCGCCCCTTCATGCAGGCAACCGGTACGCCAGCCAGGTTTCCCAACACCAGCTCGCCGGCATGGCCGTGAACGGTACTCACCGGGAATCCAGGCAGCTTCTCGTATGAAATTGCCACTGCATCTTCAATTTGCTCCGCTAGCGCCCCAAGACCCGAACCAAGAATAAAAGCCACCCGCGGCATAAAGTCCGGCTTATGTCCGCGAATGATGTCTGCGCTATACCATGGGTTCTGTGAAAAAAGCGTGTCGCTCATAAGCTGTCCTTAGAAACTGAAGAATCGATAAGTTAATTGGCTACCATGATGTTATAACGAGGGTACGCAATCGATTACCAATACAGTTTTCCCGGACGTTCGATATCAAAAAGCTATTGATTTCATTTCTGATACAAGGGGTCATTCTCGCGCAAAGCGGTCAGCTGGCCAGCCTGATGCCGCACCACCTCCCACAGCGCTTCTGCGGCAGTTGAAAGCGAGCGATTTTTACGCCGCGCCAGCATCAGCTGACGCTCCACCACCGGAGTGAGTCGTTTCACCTGCAAATGGCTGCCCTGAGGAAGCGGCAGCGCTAATGCGGGTAAAATACTGATACCTATCCCCGACTCAACCATCGGAAATAGCGTGGCCGGATGACCGATTTCCTGCACAATATTCGCTTTAACGGCAAATCCCGAGAGCGCGGCGTCAATCAGCGGACGACTACCAGAAGCATAATCCTGCAGAACCAGCCGCTGCTGCTGGAGGTCTGGCCAGTTCACCGCGCTCCGTCCGGCAAAAGGGTGATCGCTACGGCAAAGCAACAGAAAAGGTTCGGCGAGCACCGTCTCACACTGTAAATCGGTAGCAGCGCCAGGATCGATCACAATGCCAAAATCCACTTCCCCCTGGCGGATACTCTCCAGCACCCACTGCTGGGGGCGGTCGTGTAGTACGAAATCGATTTCCGGATAACGGCGGTTGCTGTCGGCAATGCACTGCGGGATAAGATGGGCGGAAATAGTCTGGCTGGCCGCCACCCGGACGGTTCCCATCAGCTGCTGCCCGACGCGTCCGGCCTCTCGCAGCGTGCCGTTTAGTTCATCCAACAGACGCTCAAGCCGGGCCGCGAGCTGCTGACCAGCCTCCGTAAGCACCACTTCGCGCGTCGTTCGGTCAAGCAAGCGTACCCCGGTCTGATGCTCCAGCTCTTTCACGCTATGGCTTACCGCTGACTGGCTAAGGCCAATACTCTCCCCTGCCCGGCTAAAGCTTTTGACGCGAGCAACGGTCACAAAAACCTTCAACTGTCGTAGCGAGTAATTCATCTCTTTTTTTCATGAATAGATGCAATAAATCGATTTTATTTCTCAAACTAAAGAAAGCACAATAGCGACATCGATTTTCAGGAGCGTTTATGAAATTTTTCCGCATTCTTGATCCATTCACCCTAACGTTAGTCACCGTCGTCCTGCTGGCCTCTTTTTTTCCTGCTCGCGGCGGATTTGTCCCCTTCTTTGAGCATTTAACTACCGCCGCCATCGCGCTGCTGTTTTTTATGCACGGCGCCAAACTCTCGCGTGAGGCGATCGTTGCCGGAGGAAGCCACTGGCGTTTACATCTCTGGGTCATGTGCAGCACGTTTATCGTTTTTCCCGTGCTTGGCGTGCTGTTTGCCTGGTGGGCGCCTGTCAACGTCGATCCGGCGCTATACACCGGGTTTATTTATCTCTGCATTCTGCCAGCCACCGTCCAGTCGGCCATCGCGTTTACTTCCCTGGCGGGCGGTAACGTGGCGGCAGCGGTATGCTCGGCCTCGGCCTCAAGCCTGCTGGGGATCTTCATTTCGCCTTTGCTGGTCGGCCTGCTGATGAATCTGCACGGCGCGGGCGGGAGTCTGGAGCAGGTCGGTAAAATCATGCTGCAGCTGCTGCTGCCGTTTGTGCTGGGGCATCTTTCTCGCCCATGGATTGGCAACTGGGTGACAAAACATAAAAAGTGGATCTCAAAAACCGATCAGACCTCTATCCTGCTGGTCGTTTATTCGGCATTCAGCGAGGCAGTCGTGAACGGTATCTGGCACAAAGTGGGTATCGGATCGCTGCTGTTCATCGTTATTGTCAGCATCGTGCTGCTGGCAATTGTGATAGCTATTAACGTGTTTGTAGCGCGCAGGTGTGGGTTTAATAAAGCGGATGAAATTACGATTGTCTTCTGCGGGTCGAAAAAGAGCCTGGCGAACGGCATTCCAATGGCCAATATTCTCTTCCCGACCTCAATCCTGGGGATCATGGTGCTGCCGCTGATGATCTTCCATCAGATTCAGCTCATGGTGTGCGCAGTGCTGGCGAGGCGCTATAAGCGCCAGGCCGAAGCATTGCAGGCGCAGGAAAAAAACCGCGCCTCCGAAGCTTAACGCGGACGCTTAAGGGGCTGGACCAGACCGGTCAGCCCCTCTGTTTTAATCAACAGGGTTAATGCCATCAGTTCGCCGAGATGCCCGGCAGGAAATTGATCCTTACGGGCAAACCACAGCAGATACTCTTCCGGCACATCAATTAATCGACGGCCTTTGTACTTGCCAAACGGCATTTCCGTATTGGCAATTTCAATAAGCTGCTCTTTATCCACGCGACTCTCCGAGCAGGCGCAGCATTTCGTCTTCATCGATTACCGCAATTCCCAGCTCCTGCGCTTTAGCGAGCTTAGAACCCGCGGCCTCCCCGGCGATAACCAGGTCGGTTTTCTTCGACACGCTGCCCGCAACCTTCGCGCCCAGCGCAACCAGCTGCGCTTTCGCATCGTCACGAGAGAGCTGGCTCAGGCTACCGGTCAGAACAATCGTTTTTCCGGCGAACGGGCTATCAATCTCTTCAGCATTGACCACCACCGGCGCAGGCCAGCGGACGCCCTCTTTACGCAGCTGAGCGATAACTTCGCGGTTGCTCTCTTCGGCAAAGAAATTACGCACGTGCGTGGCGACGACAATCCCGACATCCGGCACTTTTTGCAGATCGTCAATCGAGGCCTGCTCAAGCGCCTCAATAGTGCCAAAGTGGGCCGCTAAACCGGCTGCCGTCGCCTCACCCACTTCACGGATCCCCAGCGCATAAAGAAAACGAGCGAAGGTGGTCTCTTTTGACTTATCCAGGGCATCCACGATGTTCTGCGCTGATTTTGGCCCCATGCGATCGAGCCCGGTGAGTTTACCCGGCGTCAGCTGAAAGAGATCGGCTGGCGTGTGCACATACTCTTTTTCTACCAGCTGATCGATGATTTTATCGCCCATACCATCGACGTCCAGAGCGCGACGGGAGACAAAATGCTTGAGCGACTCTTTGCGCTGCGCGCCGCAGATCAATCCGCCGGTACAGCGCGTTACCACTTCGCCTTCAACGCGTTCGACGTCGGAGTGGCATACCGGACAATGGGTTGGGAACACGATTTCCCGCGTCTCTTCCGGGCGTTCTGAGAGCACAACGTTCACGACCTGGGGAATCACATCTCCGGCACGACGAATAACTACCTTATCGCCGATGCGCAGTCCCAGGCGCTCGATTTCATCGGCATTATGGAGGGTCGCGTTGCTGACCAGTACTCCGGCGACGTGTACCGGCTCAAGACGCGCAACCGGCGTGATGGCGCCGGTTCGCCCGACCTGAAACTCAACGTCGCGCACGAAAGTCATCTGCTCCTGCGCCGGAAACTTAAACGCCACCGCCCAGCGCGGCGCGCGGGCTACGAAGCCAAGCTGTTCCTGTAACGCAAGCGAATCGACTTTGATCACCACTCCGTCGATATCAAATCCCAGATTCGGTCGATCTTCTTCCACCTTGCGATAGTAAGTAAGCACTTCCTCTGGCGTATGGCAGAGTTTTACGCGCTCGCTGACCGGCAGCCCCCAGAACTTAAACTGCTGCAAGCGTGCCGAGTGGCTGGCCGGCAGCTCGCCGCCTTCCAGCACGCCCACGCCATAGCAAAAGAAAGTGAGCGGACGCTTCGCGGTAATCCGCGGATCGAGCTGACGTAAAGAACCTGCTGCGGCGTTACGCGGGTTAGCAAAGACTTTCCCCCCGGTTCGCCGGGCCTCTTCATTAATTTTTTCGAACCCTGCCTGCGGCAGAAACACCTCTCCGCGAACCTCAAGCCGCTGCGGAATATTGTCGCCGCGTAGCTTCAGGGGGATCGCGCGGATGGTACGCACGTTGGAGGTAATATCTTCACCGGTCGTTCCATCTCCGCGGGTCGCCGCCTGTACCAGCAAGCCGTTCTCATAGAGGATACTGACCGCCAGGCCATCCAGCTTGAGCTCGCAGCAGTAGGTAAGATCATCACTATTTTTCAGACGGTCCTGCACCCGCTTGTTAAACGCGAGGAAACTCTCCTCATCAAAGACGTTATCGAGCGACAGCATCGGAACTTCATGGCGGATCTGGCTAAAGGAGGCTAGCGGTGCGGCGCCGACGCGCTGGGTGGGCGAGTCTGGGGTGATCAGCTCCGGGTGCTGAGCTTCCAGCTCGCGCAGTTCACGCATTAACCGGTCGTATTCCGCATCAGGAATTTCCGGCGTATCCATGACGTGGTAGAGATATTCATGATGGCGAAGCGTGGTTCGCAGTTCAGTCAGTTTTTGTTCGTTCGATTCCATATCACACCATCAATGATAAAAAACCCCCGACGGGGCGGGGGTTCAGGATAAGTAGATTAAACGCAAAAAGCGGGATCAGGCGTTCGCCTCTTTTACTTCACGAATGCGATCCTGATATTCACGCAGTTTTTGCGGCGTCATCATACGACGCTGGTCGTCCAGCACCACGCCACCGACTTCATCGGCAATGTACTGCGCGGACTGCAGCATCAGCTTAAAGTTTTGCAGTTCATCGCCAAAGGACGGAACCTGCATAAAGATAGTCACCCCAGGGGTCATCATATCCGCCATGCTGTCCGGATTAAAGGTGCCAGGTTTGACCATATTCGCCAGACTGAAAAGCACCTGGCCGCTACCGTCCGGGCTCAGGTGACGATGGAAAATATTCATATCGCCAAATTTGAAGCCCGCCTGCTGGATACTGTTGATGAGCAGCTCGCCGTTAAGCTGCGCGCCATGATGCGCGGCGACGTTCATCACGATGACCGTCTCCTTGCGCTCTTTAGGCTGCGGCGCTGCCGGCTGCGGCTCAGGGGCCGGAGGTTCAGGCGTCGGCTGCGGCTGCGGAGCGGCAACAGGCTGCTGTTGAACCGGCTGCTGCACATGCTGAACGGGTTGCTGCACATGCTGCTGTGGCTGCGGCGATTGCTGTGGCTGCGTTTGCGGCGGCTGCTGGGGCTGCACGGGCTGTGTCACCGGCTGCTGGGGCTGCACGGGCTGTGTCACCGGCTGCTGCGTCGGCGCGGCATAATGCGGTTGCTGAACCGGAGCCTGAGAGTGAACTGGCTGCTGATGCGGCTGCTGCGCTGCACGGGCAGGCTCTTCCGGGCGCACAGGCTGCTGCGCCTGACGCTCATAAGGAGGCTGATACTGGTGCTGCGGCGGCTGACGAGGTGCTTCATGCTCCCCATGAACGCCGTTCGGCGCATGACTCGCCCGATGAACCCGGACTTCACCAACGCCTTCAACATCGTCATCAAAGTCGTCGCCTTCCGACTCTTCATCGTCGCGAGACTTCATACGTTTCAGTGGGCGATCGCGAAACATCGAGGAACGTTCTTTACGGCTGGTCCAAAAACCGTGCACCAGTAAAGCGATTATGGCGATCGCGCCAACAATGATTAATATCAGACGCAAATCCTGCATCATTATATTCTCTGTTGTTCTAACACCTTGCCACCACGGCAAACATTTACTCACTAAGAGTATTTGCCGATTACATCAAGTGCAAGTGCGTCTGGGGCTTTCACTACATAAAGATGAACTAAATCGTGCTTTTTGCTGTTTTTTCGAACATTTCCTAACTGGTTATTGTCGGCTAACCCGATAAAATAGCCCGACATTCAGCCTGGATGTTAAAAAAGGAGTATCACCTGACTATGGTTTCATCATCCGTAACGACCCCGCGCAGTGGCGTCTACTATTTTTCGCAGGGTTGGAAGCTGATCGGGCTGCCGGGGATCCGTCGATACGTCTTCCTCCCTCTACTCGTCAACATCGTGCTGATGGGTGGCGCATTCTGGTGGTTGTTCACGCGACTGGATAGCTGGATCCCTTCTTTGATGAGCCATGTTCCTGAATGGCTGCAATGGCTTAACTATCTGCTGTGGCCCATCGTCGTCATTTCTATTCTGCTGGTGTTCGGCTACTTCTTCTCGACTATCGCCAACTGGATTGCCGCGCCCTTTAGCGGCCTGCTGGCCGAGCAGCTTGAGGCGCGTCTGACTGGCGCGACGCCGCCGGACGTCGGAATTTTCGGTATCCTGAAAGATGTGCCGCGCATCATGAAGCGCGAGTGGCAGAAGTTTGCCTGGTATCTGCCGCGGGCGATCGTCCTTTTGCTTCTCTATTTTATTCCCGGTTTCGGCCAGACCGTCGCCCCGGTGCTGTGGTTCCTGTTCAGCGCCTGGATGCTGGCGATTCAATACTGCGATTATCCTTTTGATAACCATAAAGTGCCGTTTAAAACCATGCGCCAGGCGCTACGCACCCGCAAAGTCACCAACATGCAGTTTGGCGCTCTGACCAGCCTGTTTACCATGATCCCGGTGCTCAACCTCGTGATCCTGCCCGTCGCAATTTGCGGCGCGACGGCGATGTGGGTTGATTGCTACCGTGACAAACACGCGATGTGGAAATAGCGCTATCTTGTTCGGAGCGGCTTATGCCGCTCCTTATTACTTCTGGCTTGCCATTATTTCCCTTCCGAATATAGATATGCTAAATCCTTACTTCCGCATATTCTTTAAGCGGGTATGCTGAAGCCGTACTCCCAAATTTCATACAGTTAAGGACAGGCCATGAGTAAGATTTTTGAAGACAACTCCCTGACTATCGGCCATACGCCGCTGGTACGACTGAACCGCATCGGTAACGGGCGCATCCTGGCAAAGGTAGAATCACGTAACCCGAGCTTTAGCGTAAAATGCCGTATCGGTGCCAATATGATTTGGGATGCCGAAAAACGCGGCGTGCTGAAACCCGGCGTTGAGCTGGTAGAACCTACCAGCGGTAATACTGGTATCGCGCTGGCCTACGTGGCGGCGGCGCGCGGTTACAAATTGACGCTGACGATGCCCGAGACGATGAGCATCGAACGTCGTAAACTGCTGAAGGCGCTGGGCGCCAATCTGGTCCTGACCGAAGGCGCAAAAGGCATGAAGGGCGCCATCCAGAAGGCCGAAGAGATCGTCGCCAGCAATCCGGAGAAATTCCTGCTGCTGCAGCAGTTTAGCAACCCGGCCAACCCGGAAATTCACGAAAAAACCACCGGCCCGGAAATCTGGGAAGATACTGATGGTCAGGTCGACGTCTTCATCTCCGGCGTCGGTACCGGCGGTACGCTGACCGGCGTGAGCCGCTATATCAAAGGCACCAAAGGTAAAAAAGATCTGATTACCGTTGCCGTAGAACCTACCGATTCCCCGGTTATCGCCCAGGCGCTGGCAGGCGAAGAGCTTAAGCCCGGCCCGCATAAAATTCAGGGTATTGGCGCAGGATTCATTCCCGGCAACCTGGATTTGAAACTGGTTGATAAAGTGGTAGCGATCACCAACGAGGAGGCGATTTCCACCGCACGCCGTCTGATGGAAGAGGAAGGCATTCTGGCTGGTATCTCTTCCGGCGCCGCCGTTGCCGCTGCGCTGAAGCTGCAGGAGGATGAATCCTTTACCAACAAGAATATTGTGGTTATCCTACCCTCTTCAGGTGAGCGCTATTTAAGCACTGCATTGTTTGCGGATCTGTTCACAGAGAAAGAACTGCAACAGTAATGCCAGCTTGTTAATATCGTGTAAAAAAGCACCTTTTCAGGTGCTTTTTTGTGGCGCACATCAAACTTTTACCCCTCCTGGCATTGATTCACTTCGTTGGGTCTGGTATTTAACCAGCACATTTATTTCGATGCGCGAAATTATTCCGATTGGGATTTCCATAAGCTGAATCGATTTTATGATTTGGTTCAAGTCTTCCTTTAGCGGCATAATGTTTAATGACGTGGTAGACGTTAACGGCCTGAAGGTTTCCACAGCGATTCTCAGCTGCTGGTGCCGAAGCCGGACACGTAATGCCGGCGCTAACGATACAGGCTAAAGTTTGGCCGTTAGGCTAAACTTTAGGTCCACAACACTAAACCTATAAGTTGGGGAAATATAATGTTCCAGCAAGAAGTTACTATTACCGCTCCGAACGGTCTGCACACCCGCCCTGCTGCTCAGTTTGTTAAAGAAGCAAAAGGCTTCACTTCTGAGATCACTGTAACCTCCAACGGCAAAAGCGCCAGCGCCAAAAGCCTGTTCAAACTGCAGACTCTGGGCCTGACCCAGGGTACCGTTGTAACTCTCTCTGCCGAAGGCGAAGATGAGCAAAAAGCAGTTGAGCATCTGGTTAAACTGATGGCTGAACTCGAGTAAGTTCACGGGTTCTTTTTAATATCAGTCACAAGTAAGGTAGGGTTATGATTTCAGGCATTTTAGCATCCCCGGGTATCGCTTTCGGCAAGGCTCTTCTGCTGAAAGAAGATGAAATTGTCATCGACCGGAAGAAAATTTCTGCCGATAAGGTTGATCAGGAAGTTGAACGTTTTCTGAACGGCCGCACCAAGGCCTCCGCCCAGCTGGAGGTCATCAAAACCAAAGCTGGTGAAACTTTCGGTGAAGAAAAAGAAGCCATCTTCGAAGGGCACATCATGCTGCTGGAAGATGAGGAGCTTGAGCAGGAAATCATAGCCCTGATTAAAGATAAGCACATGACTGCCGATGCGGCAGCCAATGAAGTTATCGAAGGTCAGGCTACTGCCCTGGAAGAACTGGACGATGAATACCTGAAAGAGCGTGCTGCTGACGTACGCGACATCGGTAAGCGCCTGCTGCGCAACATTCTCGGCCTGGCCATCATCGATCTTAGCGCAATTCAGGATGAAGTTATCCTGGTTGCCGCAGACCTCACCCCGTCTGAAACCGCACAGCTGAACCTGAACAAGGTGCTGGGCTTTATCACCGACGCGGGCGGCCGTACTTCCCACACCTCCATCATGGCGCGTTCTCTGGAACTGCCGGCCATCGTGGGCACCGGTAGCGTCACAAGCCAGGTGAAAAACGGCGATTATCTGATTCTCGACGCTGTAAATAACCAGGTTCTGGTTAACCCGAGCGACCAGCAGATCGAAGAGCTGCGTAACCTGCAGGCTCAGGTCGCTGAAGAGAAAGCGGAATTGGCTAAGCTGAAAGACCTGCCGGCAATTACGCTGGACGGCCATCAGGTTGAAGTTTGCGCCAATATCGGTACCGTACGCGACGTTGAAGGTGCCGAGCGTAACGGCGCAGAAGGCGTTGGTTTATATCGTACTGAATTCCTGTTCATGGACCGTGATTCGCTGCCAACTGAAGAAGAACAGTTCGCGGCTTATAAAGCGGTTGCCGAAGCATGCGGCTCTCAGGCCGTTATTGTTCGTACCATGGACATCGGCGGCGACAAAGAGCTGCCGTACATGAACTTCCCGAAAGAAGAGAACCCGTTCCTCGGCTGGCGCGCAGTGCGTATCGCCATGGATCGCAAAGAAATTCTGCGCGACCAGGTACGTGCCATCCTGCGCGCTTCCGCTTTCGGTAAACTGCGCATCATGTTCCCGATGATCATCTCTGTTGAAGAAGTGCGTGCACTGAAAAAAGAGATCGAAATCTACAAGCAGGAACTGCGCGACGAAGGTAAAGCATTTGACGAAGCAATCGAGATTGGCGTAATGGTGGAAACCCCTGCCGCTGCGACTATTGCACGTCACTTAGCCAAAGAAGTTGATTTCTTTAGTATCGGTACCAATGATTTAACGCAGTATACTCTGGCAGTTGACCGTGGTAATGATATGATTTCACATCTTTACCAGCCAATGTCCCCGTCTGTGCTGACGCTGATTAAGCAAGTTATTGATGCTTCTCATGCTGAAGGCAAATGGACCGGCATGTGCGGTGAGCTTGCGGGCGATGAACGTGCTACACTTCTGTTGCTGGGTATGGGTCTGGACGAGTTCTCTATGAGCGCCATTTCCATCCCGCGCATTAAGAAGATTATTCGTAACACGAACTTCGAAGATGCGAAGGTATTAGCAGAGCAGGCTCTTGCTCAACCGACAACGGACGAGTTAATGACGCTGGTTAACAAGTTCATTGAAGAAAAAACAATCTGCTAATTCACGAGATGCGCGGCCCAAATTACTGCTTAGGAGAAGATCATGGGTTTGTTCGATAAATTGAAATCTCTGGTTTCTGATGACAAAAAAGACACCGGAACTATTGAGATTGTTGCCCCGCTCTCTGGCGAGATCGTCAACATCGAAGACGTGCCGGATGTAGTGTTTGCGGAAAAAATTGTGGGTGATGGCATTGCTATCAAACCTACTGGCAACAAAATGGTTGCGCCGGTAGATGGTACCATCGGTAAAATTTTTGAAACCAACCATGCGTTTTCAATCGAATCTGATAGCGGCATCGAGCTGTTCGTTCACTTCGGTATTGATACCGTTGAACTGAAAGGCGAAGGCTTCAAACGTATCGCTGAAGAAGGCCAGCGTGTGAAAGTCGGCGACCCGGTTATCGAATTCGATCTGCCGCTGCTGGAAGAGAAAGCCAAGTCTACCCTGACTCCGGTTGTTATCTCTAACATGGACGAGATCAAAGAGCTGATCAAACTGTCCGGTAGCGTAACCGTGGGTGAAACTCCGGTTATCCGCATCAAGAAGTAATTCTTGCCGCAGAAGAATGGCGCCTCTCAGGGCGCCATTTTTTTATCTCGCCGCTTTGAATGGCCGATAGCACTTCTCCCGTGAAAGTATTTTCATCCCCTCAGGGCCGCTTTCCAGAATCCGCTTCTCGCTATCAGAAACCTGTAAATCACACTGATATCCGCCAACGGCGCCAAATAGCGACCCCACTTCGCAAACATCTTCCAGCGCTTCGCTGCCGGTCGTCTCAAAATGGCCGACGACTCTTCCCTGCTGACGAACCACTAAACGATAGCTCTTCATATCCCCTCTCCTGACGGCGGAAGAATAAGCTCGTCGCAGCCCTGTTCATCGGTCCAGGTCATTACCGCCAGCACCCGCTGCGCGGCGGCATGAGCGGCATCACCCAGCGGTATTCCGCACACCAGGCCGCTCGCCAGCTCGGCGCAAAAAAGATCGCCCGTTCCCTTAAGGTCGGTTTCTACGCGCGGATGTTCGATCACCTCGACCGACTCTGCGCTAACCACCAGCACGTTGATCGTGGCGCTATCCGCTCCCGGCGCGCTGGTAATAACGACCCATTTCAACGAATCCGAGAGCAGGCTGCGGGCGGCGACAATCGCCTCCTGCTGATTATGGCAAGGCAGTCCGCTTAGCGTCTCCAGCTCAAACAGATTGGGCGTGATTCCCTGTGCCAGCGGGAGCAAATGAGTACGATAGGCTTCCGGAATCTCGGCCTTAACATAAATACCGCTATCCACATCGCCAATGACGGGATCAACGAGAATACACAGCTCGGGATGATGCTCGCGAATGCGCTGCAGCCATTGCGCAAGGCGCTTAATCTGCACCGCGCTTCCCATATAGCCGGTCGTGACCGCCCGCAACTCGCGCAGGGCGTCACGCTCCTCCAGCGCCTTTAAATAACCGGCAAACCACTCTTCCGGGATGACGCCGCCATAGTAGGTGTCATAGTGCGGAGTATTGCTGAACAGCACCGTCGGCACCGCGATAACCCGCAGGCCGTGCTGCTTTATCGCCGGTATCGCAATACTGTTTCCTACGCTGCCGTAGACCACCTGCGACTGCACGGCCACGATATCGACCTGTAGTGCCCGACTTTTATCGTTGAAGAGCACCGATTGTATTTCATCCTGCTGGCCCATCCTTTCTCCCCCCGCTGGACAGCGAGTCATACTCTGATTATCATTCGTCCTATGCTAAATTTCATTTTGTCATAGGTCAATAATGATCGTTGGAAAAACTGCCAGTGAGATCTTCGATAATATCCGCCATTTGGTGCAAAGCGGCGTACTCAAACCTGGCGATGTTTTGCCGCCGGTACGCGAACTGGCTGGCAAGCTGTCGGTTAACCGCAATACGGTCGCCGCCGCCTATAAGCGACTGGTAACCTCCGGTCTGGCCATTAGCCAGGGGCGTAACGGTACGGCCATTAAGACGCATAATACGCTTCCCGCCCTTGAAGGTGGCGATCCCTCTTCGCCGCTAAAAGATATCTCCAGCGGCAACCCCGATCCCACGCGTCTGGCGAACGTCAAAAACTACCTCAGCGCTATCGCCGCCGCTCCACGCCTGTACGGCGATGCGGCGGTTGACCCACGGCTGGCCGCGTGGGCCCATGCCTGGATGAGCAAAGATTCAGGCGTGGACGCGGAGATTAACCTCGCCAGCGGCGCTATCGATGCGCTCGAACGTCTGCTGTGCGCCCTGCTGCTGCCGGGCGATAGCGTGGCTATCGAAGATCCCTGCTTTCTCAGCAGCATTAATATGCTGCGCTATGCCGGCTTCACCCCCTCGCCGGTACCGGTCGACGCTGAAGGCATGCAGCCTGATGCCCTTGAGGAGGCGCTGCGCAACGGCGCCCGGGCGGTGATCATCACCCCGCGAGCACATAATCCGACGGGCTGTAGCCTTAGCGAGCCCCGCGCCCGGGCGATACGCGATATCCTGGCCCGCTATCCGCAGGTTCTGGTGATTATTGATGACCATTTCGCCCTGCTCTCCTCAACGCCCTGGCACTCTCCGCTGGCCGCCGAAAGCCGGCGCTGGGCGCTGGTACGCTCGCTGTCGAAAACCCTTGGGCCGGACATGCGTCTGGCTATCGTTGCCAGCGATTGCGAAACGTCGGCGGCGCTGCGCCTGAGGCTTAATTCCGGTAGCCAGTGGGTCAGCCATCTGCTGCAGGATCTGGTCATCGCTTGTCTTAATGATGACGCATTTATGGCATCGCTGACGGAGAGTCGCCGCCACTATCGTCGACAACATGAAAAGCTGATCGCCGCGCTCGCTCGCTGCGGGATAACCCACCTGACGCCAGGAGACGGCCTGAACTTTTGGTTTCCGCTGGAGGAACCAAGCCAGCCGGTAGCGCTTCGCCTGGCGCATGCTGGCTGGCTGGTCCGCGAAGGCGAAACGTTCGGAATTCGCGCCCCTTCACACGGGCTGCGGCTGTCACTTGCTACGCTCAGCGATGAAGAAATTAATAAGCTCGCCAGTGACTTATGTCAGATATTACAACAACAGTGACGGGAGTTAACGCTATGCAGATCCACTTTATCGTCCATGAAGTCTTTGAAGCGCCGGGAGCTTATCTGCACTGGGCGCAGGCGCGCGGTTACGATACCAGCTGGTCGCGGGTTTATGCCGGGGATGCGCTACCGGAAAATGCTAACGCCTTTGATATGCTGGTAGTGCTGGGCGGCCCGCAATCGCCGCGTACCACCCTAGCCGAATGCCCATATTTTGATACCCACGCCGAGCAGCGTTTGATTGCGCAGGCCATTGCCGCCGGGCGGATCGTGGTGGGGATTTGTCTCGGTTCGCAGCTTATCGGCGAAGCGCTGGGCGCGCCGGTCATGCAAAGTCCGGAAAAAGAGATTGGCCACTTTCCGATAACGCTCACCACCGCCGGCCTGCAGGACGGCAAACTGGCCCATTTTGGCCCGTCGCTGGTCGTGGGCCACTGGCATAACGATATGCCTGGCCTGACGCCGGAAGCGGAGGTGCTGGCCTCCAGCGAAGGCTGCCCGCGGCAAATTGTGAAATATCGCGATCGGGTTTATGGCTTCCAGTGCCATATGGAATTTGACGCTGAGGTCATCGAACTGCTGATCGCCCATTCACAGCAGGAGCTCAGCGCCGCCAGAGGCAGACGCTTCATCCGCAGCGAACAGGAGATGCGCGCCTGGGATTACCGCGAAATGAATCAGAAGCTGTGGACATTTCTTGATAAGCTGACGGAAAAGTAAGCAAAATGCTTTTATTAAAGCCCGATAATTTAAGGATCGCCTGAAATGCACAATCCCAATCCGCAGCTTAAAGCCGCCATTGAAGCCTGCGATCGCGCTATCTCGCAGGAAGATTACGCGACGTTGATGGAGTATTACGCCGACGACGCCGCGCTGGTGGTCAAACCGGGCATGGTCGTCAAGGGCAAAGAAAATATCCGTAAAGCGTTTATCGCCATTGCCGACTATTTCCAGCACCGGCTGGTGGTAACGCAGGGGAAAATGGAGATTATTGAAGGCGGCGGCAATGCGCTGGTGATCATGGAAACCCGGCTGGATATACCGACAGCGGAAGCCGGGATAACTCAGGTTACGCGCCGCGCAACCTACGTCTTTCAGCAGCAGGGCGAGCGCTGGCTGTGTACCGTTGATAACTCTTACGGTACGGATCTGCTTGACGCGCCCGAAGTTTAAATTCCCGCGCCCTGGGTAAAGTGCTCTTCGCCAAATACGCCGGTCGAAAGGTAGCGATCGCCGCGATCGCAAACGATCGCTACCACTACCGCGCCAGGATTTTCACGGGCAATGCGTAGCGCGCCCGCCACCGCGCCGCCTGAACTCACGCCGCAGAAAATCCCTTCCTGCACCGCCAGCATCCGCATGGTGTTTTCCGCGTCCTGTTGATGAATATCCAGCACCGCATCCACCAGCTGCGCGTTAAAAATCCCCGGCATATATTCGGCAGGCCAGCGGCGAATGCCGGGAATACTGCTGCCCTCTTCCGGCTGCAGCCCCACGATGCTCACCGCTTTAGCCTGTTCGCGCAGAAAGCGGGAAACGCCGGTAATGGTGCCGGTGGTGCCCATGCTGGAGACAAAATGGGTAATCCGCCCTTCTGTCTGCCGCCAGATTTCCGGCCCGGTACTGGTGTAGTGGGCATAGGGATTATCCGGATTGTTGAACTGGTCCAGCAGCTTGCCTTCACCACGCTGGGCCATCGCCAGCGCCAGATCGCGAGCCCCTTCCATCCCCTGCTCTTTGGTGACCAGAATCAGTTCCGCCCCGTAGGCGCGCATGGCCGCACGACGCTCCTGGCTCATATTATCTGGCATCAGCAGCTTCATCTGATAGCCTTTAAGCGCGGCGATCATCGCCAGCGCAATGCCGGTATTGCCGCTGGTTGCTTCAATCAATACATCGCCGGGCTTAATTTCGCCGCGCTTTTCCGCTTCGACAATCATCGAAAGCGCGGCGCGATCTTTTACCGAACCGGCCGGGTTATTCCCTTCCAGTTTGACCCAGATTTCGCTGCCGTTATCTGGTCCCAGACGCTGTAGCTTCACCAGAGGCGTGTTGCCGATTGTTTGTTCTAATGTATTCACGGTTTTGCCCAATAAAAAGGCCGGGAAGCGTTTACCCGGCCTGCAAACATCCCCGGATGGCGACGCAGGCGTCTTATCCGGGCTACCCAATCCTGCCGTTGCGAAAACGGCGATAAACATGCGGATTAAGCTATCAGGCCGATTCAGCCAGAGCAAGCTCCTCGCGCGGCTCAATACGCTCACTACCGTTGTACAGGCGGGCATTCTGCAAGCCAACAAACAGGCGTTCCCCGCGATACGGCGCCTCTTCGCCCTGATACACCACGGTGAGCGATTCGTCATACCACCCGAGAGGCTGCACAACTAATTGGGTGTAGTGGCCTTTCGGGCTCGCTTCCAGCACCTGTACCGGCAGCGGTGAATCCAGGCTGGTGCGCCGGCTGATATCCACTTCCCACGGCCGCAGGAACAGATCCACCGGCCCCTGATACGCCGGGGTATAGCCTAACGGCCAGCGATGCGCGCCCACGTGAAACTGGCCGCCGCGAATGGTGCCTTTCAGGCGGTTCACTTCGCCCATAAATTCCAGTACAAAGCGGGTTGCCGGCTCGCGCCATACCCGATCGGGCGCATCCGCCTGTTCAATATTGCCCTGGCTCATCACCACCACGCGATCCGCGACTTCGGTCGCCTCTTCCTGATCGTGGGTAACGAATACGCTGGTAAACTTTAGCTCTTCATGCAGCTGACGCAGCCAGCGTCTCAGTTCTTTACGTACCTGGGCATCCAGCGCGCCGAAAGGCTCATCCAGCAGCAGAATTTGCGGTTCGACCGCCAGCGCGCGCGCTAACGCGACGCGCTGCTTCTGTCCGCCGGAAAGCTGGGCCGGATAGCGATCGGCCAGATGCGCCAGCTGAACCATCTCCAGCAGTTTGGTAACTTTCGCTTTGATCCCGGCGGCATTTGGCCGTTCACGCTTAGGCAGCACCGTCAGACCGAAGGCAATGTTGTCGAACACCGTCATATGACGAAACAGCGCGTAGTGCTGAAACACAAAGCCAACTTTACGGTCGCGAGCGTGCACCCGGCTGACGTCGGTACCGTGAAAACGAATGTGCCCGCTGGACTGATTCTCCAGCCCGGCAATGATGCGCAGCAGCGTGGTTTTCCCGGAGCCTGACGGCCCCAACAGCGCGACCATCTGTCCGGAAGGGATATCCAGCGAGATATCATTCAGCACCTGGGTGCGACCAAAAGACTTCTTAATATTGGCAATCTCAATGCTCATGATTTCCCTCCAGTTGCGCGCGTTTTTCCTGATTGGCCAAACGCCATTGCACCATACTCTTCAAAAACAGGGTCAAAATAGCCATTAACGTCAGCAGAGCCGCGGCGGTAAACGAACCAACGGTATTGTAGTCCTGCTCCAGTAGTTCTATTTGCAGCGGTAGCGACAAGGTTTCGCCGCGGATAGAGCCGGAAACAACCGATACGGCGCCGAATTCGCCGATCGCGCGGGCGTTAGTCAGCACCACGCCATACAGCAGCGCCCAGCGGATGTTTGGCAGCGTCACCCGACGGAACATCTGCCAGCCCGAAGCGCCGAGCAGAATCGCCGCTTCATCCTCATTACTGCCCTGGCTCATCATCACCGGCACCAGCTCGCGAACCACAAACGGACAGGTCACAAAAATGGTCGCCAGCACCATACCGGGCCAGGCAAACATAATCTGTAGGTTATGCTCATCCAGCCAGCCGCCAAGCGGGCCATTAGAGCCATAAAACAGCAGATAAACCAGCCCCGCCACCACCGGCGAGACGGCAAACGGAATATCCAGCAACGTCAGCAGCAGCTGGCGGCCGGGAAAGTTAAAACGCGTCACCAGCCATGCCAGCAGCGTGCCAAACACCAGATTCACCGGCACGGTAATTAAGGCGATCATCACCGTCAGCCAGATGGCGTGCAGCATGTCCGGATCGGCCAGGTTATGCAGCACCGGCATCAGACCTTTGCTGAAAGCCTGCACGAAGATATAGACCATCGGTACAATCAGGATAAAGGCGGAAACCAGCATCCCGATACCGATCAAAAACCATTTCCCCCAGTTAATGCGGGGGGCGTCATAACGCTTTAATTGAGCAACGATCGCCATTAATGACCTACCACGCGTCGACCAAAGCGACTTTGCAGGGTGTTGATTGAGAACAGCAGCAGTAACGATGCCGCGAGGATCACCGAAGCAATCGCGCTGGCGGCAGGGTAATCAAACTCCTGCAAACGAATAAAAATCATCAGCGAGGTCACTTCCGTTTTCCACGCGATGTTACCGGCGATAAAAATAACCGCGCCGAACTCTCCCAGGCTGCGGGTAAACGACAGCGCGACGCCGGCCATCAGCGCAGGTGAAAGCTCCGGCAGCACCACTTTGCGAAAGCTCTGCCAGCGCGTCGCGCCCAGGGTTTCCGCCGCCTCTTCATATTCCGGCCCCAGCTCTTCCAGTACCGGCTGCACCGTACGAACCACAAACGGAATACTGGTAAAGGCCATCGCCACGGCGATACCCAGCCAGGTATAGGTCACTTTAATATCAAGCTTCGCCAGCCATTCACCGTAAAAGCCGTTGACGGAGAACAGCGAGGCCAGCGTCAGGCCCGCCACCGCCGTCGGTAGCGCAAACGGCAGATCCATCAGCGCGTCCAGCAACGTGCGCCCCGGAAAGCGGTAGCGCGTGAGGATCCACGCCATCAGCAGGCCAAATACGCCGTTAAAGATCGACGCCACAAAGGCCGACAGCAGGGTGACTTTATAAGCGGCTACCACCTGCGGGTTACTGATCACATCCCAGTATTGACTCCAGGTCATTTCCGCGAGCTGCATTACCAGCGCGCTCAGCGGCAGCAGCAGAATTAAGCACACGAACAGCAGGCTGGTGCCGAGGCTCAGGGTAAAGCCCGGCAGCACGCGCTTTGAGGCAACAGCAAACATTACTTACGCCCCGCCGCCAGCAGTTTGTCCAGCTCACCGCCGCTGGCAAAGTGGGTTTTCATCACTTCCGGCCAGGAGCCAAACTGGTCCTCCACGCGGAACAGCTCGGTCTGCGGGAATTTATCTTTCAGGGAATCCATCACCTTCGGGTTGTTCACGCGATAGTAATAGTCGGTGATGATCGTCTGCGCCTGCGGGCTGTAGAGCCAGTTCAGATAGGCTTTCGCCGCTTTCTCCGTTCCGTTGGCCTGAACGTTTTTATCTACCCAGGCCACCGGGAATTCGGCCAGGATATTGGTCTTCGGGATAACCACTTCAAATCCCTGATCTTCGTACTGTTTACGGATGTTGTTCACTTCCGATTCGAAGCTGATCAGCACATCGCCCAGGCCGCGCTCGGCGAAGGTCGTGGTAGCCCCGCGACCGCCGGTATCAAATACTTCGACGTTTTTCAGGAACTGGGTCATGAACTGCTCGGTTTTCGCTTTATCGCCACCGTCAGCCTTGTCCGCCGCGCCCCACGCCGCTAAATAAGTGTAACGCGCGTTGCCGGAGGTTTTTGGGTTCGGGAAAATCAGCTTCACGTCGGAACGCACGAGGTCATTCCAGTCGTGGATATTCTTCGGGTTGCCTTTACGCACCAGGAAGCCCATGGTGGAGTAAAACGGCGAGCTGTTATTCGGCAGACGGCTTTGCCAGTCGGCGGGAATCAGTTTGCCTTTGTCGTGCAGAATCTGTACGTCGGTCACCTGATTGTAGGTCACCACGTCGGCCTTAAGCCCCTGCAGAATCGCCAGCGCCTGTTTTGATGACCCGGCATGAGATTGTTTAATCGTCAGCTTATCGCCGCCGTTATCTTTCGCCCACTGCTGTTCAAACTGCGGGTTAAGGGCGGCAAACAGCTCGCGGGAAACATCGTAGGAGCTGTTCAGCAGTTCCGTCGCCTGCGCCTGCGCAACCAGCAGCACAGAAGCAGCCAGCGCCAGATATCCTTTTTTCAGTGATTTAACGGCCATTGCGCACCCTTATCAATATGATGATTTTCTGCTGATCATCATATTTATAACGGCTATGAAAGGAGTAACGGTTTTATATACCGTTTGGCGATTTGGAAGTCGAAAAGAGAATAAGAGAATGGCAAAGCTTATCTGAATCACGCATCCATAACCGGAAAACGGGCGACGCTTGCCGACCGCGCCGAACGGTTCCCTCTCCCTGCGGGGAGAGGGTGAGGAGGAGATCTTACAGCGCCAGCAGCCTATCCAGGGACGGCGCGAAGTAGTATCCGCCGGTCACCGGTTTGGTAAAACGCAGCATCGCGTCGCGCTTACCGTCGGTATCACCGAACATACTCAGCAGCTGCTGTTCAATATTGTGCAGACGCGCGCAGTAGGCGCAAAAGTAGAGGCCGTGAGTACCGCTGGCGGTACCGTAAGGCAGGCTCTGACGCACAATCTTCAACCCTTTCCCTTCTTCTTTTAAATCCACGCGGCTCAGGTGAGAGGTTTCCGGTCGAGCATCGCCGTCAATCTCTTCGTTGGCCTCTTTGGTACGGCCGATCATCATCTCCTGCTCGGGAACGCTCATGCGGTTAAGCTGCTTGAGGTTGTGCTCCCAGCGTTGCACGAATACGTAGCTGCCGCCCGCATCCACGCCATCCTGAATCACCGCCACTTCACGACGGGTCTCTTCCCCCGCCGGATTTTCGGTACCGTCAACAAAACCGCTGAGGTCGCGCTCTTCAATCCAGCGGAAGCCGTGAATCTCCTCTTTGACCTCAATCGCGGCGCCAAAAGCGGACATGGCCGCCTGAGCGACAGAGAAGTTCAGCTCATGCTGCGCGGACAGGATATGAATCAGCACATCATATTGGGTCGACGGAGCCAGACCTTTACCGTAGCCCGGGAACGCTTTTAACTCTTCGGCCCCTACGCCGCCGCTCAGATGGCGCCAGACGTGATGACCGAAAGCGACGACAGCTCCCAGCTTAGCTTCCGGATATTTTGTCTGAAAGGTGGCTAACTTATCGGCAAACACTCTGCTGGCTTCGCGCAGTGCGTCCACATCGCCTTTGACATTCGCTTCAATCCAAATCGCCGCACGGCAATGTTCCGGCAAAATGCCGCTCTGAACCTGAGACATCGCTCCTCCTGAAATAGTACAGCCACAACGCTGTGGCTTTTAAGGCGCTATTGTACCCGCTTTTTCAGGACGTCGAATCACTTCAGATCAAATTAGCGACGCCAGATAATTTTGCTCACCTTCCAGTTTTTCAGCGTGTCATCGGAAGGCATTAACTCCTCAGGGCCGCTCCAGTTACCGGTAAAGGCATAGCTAATATGCTGGCTGCCCTCGGCCTTACACTCCACCACCGCACCGTTATCGTTGCTGCCTTTCTGACAGTTGCCAAACGCTTTGCTGTAAATATCGCTAAACGGGGTCCCGATTTTCACGCCGCTGGCGGCTTTGATGTTGCTATCCCGCACGTCGATACGGCTAATAGTCCCGCTCTCGCCGTTAATGGTCAGCGCAATCTTGTCATCTTTTAACGCTTCGAAGTAGCGCACAATATTGCCGTTAGCCGTTTTCATGCCGCTGCGCAGGCGGTAGCTGCTGCCGAGCGCATCGCCGATCGCCTGCTCGTTCAGCGGCGTTGTCGCCGTCAGGTTGCCTACGCCCTGTTCGGTCACTTGCGTAGAGGAACCAAACCAGTTCCACGGATAAGCCGACGACCAGTTAACCGAGCTCATCGTCGAGCAGCCGGTTAACGCCAGCGGTAATGCGCAGAGAAGTAAACGTCGCGATTTCATGACTCAGTCCTTTCTGATTAATTCAACGCAAGTTGGAGTACGCGATCGGCAAAAAGTGCCGTTAAACCTGCTCTTCGCGAAAACAGGCTTTCAACCGACGGTTGCTTAACAGCCACCAGAGCGCATAAAGATCCGCCGCCAGCAGGGAGATGGTCACCGCCGAGGGCGATTCTCCGCTCAGCCACAGCAGCGGCTGCCAGACCAGCAGCAGGCTCTGAGAAAGCACCAGCAGCCAGCGCATCATCGGCCAGAGGCGAGGAAAACGCTGACGATGTCCGCTGATGAGAAACGCCAGTACCGCCGGGATGCCGGGCAGCAATCCCAGCCAAAAATTATCGTGATCCGGATAAAACAGATTCAGCAGCGCGTCACCCTGCTGCCGCGACGCGCCGGCCATCAGAAACAGCACCCACGTCCGCGCCTGAAGCAGCAGCACGCACCAAAAAAGGAACGGCAATCGCAGGCGACCGTGGGCATCAAAATCGGCGGGGATAAACTCAGTATTCTTCATCTTCAATTAAGCGTTTGCCGAGGCACAGCACGTCCGAATGCTCATAGCTCAGGCGTTCGTACATCCCCTGAACCACATCATTATCTTCGCGGATCATAATGTTTATTTTCGGGCAGCCGCGGGCAATCAGCTTTTTCTCCAGTCGATTAAGCAGCGCGTTAGCAATACCGCGACCGCGATATTCCGGATGCACGCCGAGATAATAAGCAGAGCCGCGGTGACCGTCGTAACCGCCCATCACCGTACCAACCACTTCACCGTTAACTTCGGCCACCAGAAACAGGCTGGCGTCGTGGTTCAGTTTACGCTCAATATCCATTTCCGGATCGTTCCATGGCCGCAGGAGATCGCAGCGCTCCCACAGGGTAATAACCTCTTCGAAATCTTGTTGGCGAAAAACGCGTATCTCCATGGTATTGCCCACCATTAACGGTTAAAAACAGAGATTATGGCGCGATTGTGCCCGCTAGCCAATATCAGGCGCAATGAGCCGCAAAAAATGGCATAATATGACTTTGTCATGTATTGAAATGAAAAGTAAAACAATTCTTATTTTGAATGGTCGTATCAAAAAACACGATACGATATAACATTAGTCACCACTTGTTTGCAATTCAGGCCGAATGAGCACTTTTAAACCATTAAAAATACTTGCTTCGCGCCGCCAGGTGCTGAAAGCCGGGCTGGCAGCAATGACGCTTTCAGGGATCGCCTCTCAGGCCAGCGCGAAAGAACAACAGCCATTGAAAACATCCAATGGGCACAGCAAACCCGTAGCGAAGAAAAAAGGCGCCAGGCGCGTCGTGATGCTCGACCCGGGCCATGGCGGTATTGATACCGGCGCTATCGGCCATAACGGTTCAAAAGAGAAGCACGTCGTGCTGGCTATCGCCAAAAACGTGCGCAGCATCCTGCGCAATAACGGTATCGATGCGCGTCTTACGCGCAGCGGCGATACCTTTATTCCACTCTATGACCGCGTGGAGATCGCCCATAAGCACGGCGCCGATCTCTTTATGTCGATTCACGCCGATGGCTTCACCAACCCGAGCGCCGCCGGCGCCTCCGTTTTCGCCCTCTCCAACCGCGGCGCCAGTAGCGCCATGGCGAAGTATCTCTCGGATCGCGAAAACCGGGCGGATGAAGTGGCCGGCAAGAAAACGACCGATAAAGACCATCTGTTGCAGCAAGTGCTGTTCGATCTGGTGCAAACGGACACCATCAAGAACAGCCTGACGCTCGGCTCGCACATCCTGAAAAAGATTAAGCCGGTGCATAAGCTGCACAGCCGCAATACCGAACAGGCTGCGTTCGTCGTGCTGAAGTCGCCATCAATTCCGTCGGTGCTGGTGGAGACGTCGTTTATTACCAACCCGAACGAAGAAAAACTGCTGGGCACCACCGCGTTCCGGCAGAAAATCGCCACGGCAATAGCCAACGGCATTATCAGCTATTTCCACTGGTTCGATAACCAGAAAGCCCACTCGAAGAGACGTTAATGAAACCCGACGCGCACCAGGTAAAAGCTTTCCTTCTTCAGCTCCAGGATGACATCTGCCAAAAGCTTAGCGCCGTTGACGGTAGCGAATTTATCGAGGATAGCTGGCAGCGGGAAGGCGGCGGCGGCGGACGCAGCCGGGTGCTGCGCAATGGCGGTATCTTTGAGCAGGCTGGCGTGAATTTTTCCCACGTGCACGGTGATGCAATGCCGACTTCCGCAACCGCGCATCGTCCTGAACTGGCAGGCCGCAGCTTCGAAGCGATGGGCGTCTCGCTGGTCGTACACCCACGCAGCCCGTACATCCCTACCAGCCACGCCAACGTGCGTTTTTTTATCGCGGAAAAAGCGGGTGCCGATCCGGTATGGTGGTTCGGCGGAGGCTTTGATTTAACCCCCTACTACGGTTTTGAAGAAGATGCCGTTCACTGGCATCGTACCGCCCGCGATCTGTGCCAGCCCTTCGGTGAAGAGGTTTATCCGCGCTATAAAAAGTGGTGTGACGACTACTTTTTCCTCAAGCATCGTAACGAGCAGCGCGGCATCGGCGGTCTGTTTTTCGATGATTTGAATACCCCGAACTTTGACCATTGTTTCGACTTTATGCAGGCGGTGGGCAACGGCTTCACCGAGGCGTATCTGCCGATTGTCGAGCGGCGTAAAGAGAGAGTCTGGGGCGAGCGCGAGCGCGATTTCCAGCTCTACCGTCGCGGGCGCTACGTGGAGTTCAACCTGGTGTGGGATCGCGGTACCCTGTTTGGTCTGCAAACCGGCGGCCGTACCGAGTCCATTCTGATGTCGATGCCGCCGCTGGTGCGCTGGGAATACGACTACCAGCCGGAAGCGGGCAGCCCGGAGGCCGCGCTAAGCGAGTTTATTCAGGTACGTGATTGGGTTTAAAGTTGCCAGATGGTGCGATCCGTAGGCCAGATACGGCGCTGTTTTGCCTGATGGCGCTACGCTTATCAGGCCTACGATGACGGCACGATTCGCCAGCCGGTAAATAACGCGTAATCAAACCCACTGCCGCATCCGCTGATGCAGCGTCAACGACGGTTTCTCGGCGAACAGCTGTTGATAATCGGTGGCGAACTGGCCCAGATGCCAAAAGCCCCACTGCATCGCGGCATCTTTCACCGTTGCGCTCTGCGACCACGGGCTAATCAGCTCCCGGCGCACCGCGTTCAAACGAATGCGCTTCAGCCAGGCGTTCGGCCCGATCCCCAGAATCGCGTGAAAGGCATTTTGCAGCGTGCGGCGGCTAACGTGCAGCTGCTGACACAGATCGAGAACCGTCAGCGGCTCCGACATATTCTCCAGCACGAACTCCCGCGCCCGGGAAAGCAGCCGCCGGTAGCTCTGATGGCTGATGCTCTCGGCGGTGACCATCGGCTGCGCCTCCTCCAGCATCGCCCCCATCGCCAGCAGGAGATTATCGCCCAATACCTTGCGCACAGCGGGCTGATGAAGGTTTTCCGGATTCTCGCTAAACGTCGCCAGCGCCTGCTGCACAAAGCCCCATAGCGCTGCCTTGTGCTCCTCTTTGACCTCCAGCGCCGACTGGTTACGCAGCATATGCAGCACCCGCTCCGGGTGATGCAGGAAGCTGGCCTGACGGGAAATGACATCCTCTGAGATAACCACTCCCAGAATGGTGTAATCATCCGGCGTGCTGAGTTCGAACTCGGTGCCGCCGGGTCGGGTGGCGATCTCGGCGCTGCCGAGACACTGCGATCCTATAAACCCCTGCTCGCCGCGGGTTGTCGGGATACCGAACCAAAAAGAGTTCGGCCACACCAGGCAGGATTGACGCAGCGCCAGACCGGTATACTCGCGAAAAACCTGAATATCATCGAGCAGGATTTCGGTAAATTCACCGTGAAATTTCCCCGGATGCAGCTGATCGTAAATCTGCTGCCAGGCGGTAATCGTCAGGGCATGTTCATAGACATCGGTGGTCCGTCGCTGGTGGACGTTATCCACCTCGACCATCGGCGTCAATTTAACGTCTTCGGGTAATGCTTCATGATAAAGATGGTGCAGGCTGGCCGGTGTTTTCTTTTTCATGATCTTATCAACCGGGAGCGCTCTCGCGTTCCCGGCACCTCCGACTGGTTAATTTTTTAGACGATAGCGACTACTGCGTTTACGCAACGATCCGGTAGAAAACAGCTGTTCCAGCGCCTTTCTGGCTTCGTCAAGCGACCAGCCAAAATGGGCGGCCACCTCCCCTGCCGTCATTCCCTGACGCGTCGATGCCAGCAGCGCCAGTAAAGGCTCAGAGGACTCCGCTATCACCGGTGGCTGCGGGGCTTCCGGCTGCGGCTGAAAGCCGCCGATCAGCCGCTGGGTGTCCTCTTCCGGGCGCCCTATCTCCCGACGGCTAACAACGCGCCCCGTACGCTGCGCCGCAGCGCTTCCGGCATCCAGCGCCGCCCGGCACGCCGCCAGGTCGCCTTCCACCACGAGGGTTAACCTGCCGGGATCGAGAACCTCATGGCTGAGCAGCCGCACGTTGGCCGCCTTCAGCATCGCATCCGCCGCATCAACGGCGGCGACCATGCCGTCAACTTCCAGTAATCCCAGGGCGTTGATCATCGCTTCCCCCTTACGCGCGCTGGATTGGATGACGGGCAATATCCAGAACGGCATCGGTAAAGGCATTGCAGGCTGCCTTACAGGCGGCCTGGCTCCCCGTCAAGAAGGCGGCCGAATAGTTGGTTTCCGACGGCGGCGGCACGTAGGTGACCAGCTGCACGTCGGCCGATTTCATCGCCGCGTCAATGCCGAAAGTGGCCTCCAGCGGCGGTGCCACCAGATAGGCGATCGGATCGCCCAGCGCGATGCCTGAGGAAGACGAGAGATAAGAGCCGGTACGCGAAATCACGTGCGCCAGGAACGCCGTATCTTCGGCATCGTTGGCCCACTGAAACGCCGCTCCGCTTTCGATATGCGCCATCATCGCGTCCAGGCCAGCGCGAACTTCCGCCGGGTTCGGGCCGCCCAGCATAATCAGCACTTCCCCTGCGGTTGGCGACGGGCCGTGAGCTGCGCCAGCGTAGAGGGAGCGCCCGTAAACCACTTCAACCATCGCCTGTTTTGTCGCTTCGTCAGCGGCAATATAGGTCACATCATCCGAATCCGCCGTGATGAGTCCGAGGCTACGTATATGCGGCGGTAATTTAAGCTCGCGGGCAAAGCCGTCATTTACCGAAGCAATCACGCGCATGGCCGTCACCGAAGGGCGAATTAAATCTAATGCAGGCATGATGCCTCCTTAACGAGTCATATTGATGCCGGAAGCTTTCTGCTCCAGCATGCGTTTGGCCAAATCGACGATCACCGCAGCGGCTTCTACCGGCGGCGTGCCGCCTTGGTGAATATTGGAAATACAGGTCCGGTCCGCTTCAACGGTGGTTGCCACGCGCGGCGAATACACGGCGTAACAGGAGAGGCTTTCCGACTGCCCCAGCCCGGGACGCTCGCCTACCAGCAGGATGACCACCTTCGCGCCGAGGATTTCGCCAATCTGATCTTCAATTTTGACCCGTCCGTAGCGGACGAAGAACGGCGTACCGACCTTCAGCCCGGCCTGCTTCAGCCCCGACAGCAGCGGCGGCAGGATCTCTTCATAGTTGACGGTAATCGCGTCCGTAGAGAGGCCATCGGATACCACCACCTGAACGTCAGGATTCGCCACGCACTGCGCCTTCAGCGCGTCAATCGCTTCCGGACTCAGGCGACGGCCCATATCCGGGCGCGTCAGGTAGAGGTTCTTGTCGCTAATCTCGGAACGCACCTCGAGCAATCCCTGGTTTTTCACCCACTCTTCCGGAACCTCTTTCAGCACCGTATCCTTGGAGCGCGAATGGTCGGCGAGGAAGCGCAGCAGCGCGAGGGTGCGCGGACGCGGGCCGGCGCGGCCGGTGCAAACGCGCGCCGCCGTGCTGCGTTTCAGTTCGGCCAGCACTTCCGCGCGATGCGGCTGCTGCACGCCAATCCAGCCTTTAGCCTCTGGCGATCCTAAATCCAGCGCGCAGCTCTCCGCCGCGACCTCACACTGGCTCGCGCACTTCGTCGCCGCAGCCTGAGGCGCCGCTGCGGCCGTCTGCGGTTGTCCCATTGACGCCATCACGCTACGTACAATTTCTTCAATCTGCTTTTGATCCATCATGTGTCATCCCCGCGTCATCAAAAGAACAGTGACGGATCGCCCGCCCGTTGGGTCAGACGACCGTTTGCCATAATGCCCATGGTTTCCAGCCAGCGTTCGAACTCCGGCGACGGCCGTAGATTCAGCAGCTGACGGACGGTGGCGGTATCGTGAAACGCGGTGGTCTGATAGTTGAGCATGATGTCGTCGCCGAGCGGCATGCCCATGATGTAGTTGCAACCGGCGGTGGCGAGCAGAATCATCAGGTTTTCATTGAGATTCTGATCGGCGTCAGCATGGTTGGTGTAGCAGCAGTCGCAGCCCATCGAGATGCCGCTCAGCTTGCCCATAAAGTGATCTTCGAGACCGGCGCGAATAATCTGCCGGTCGTTATAGAGGTACTCCGGCCCGATAAAGCCCACCACCGTATTGACGAGGAACGGATCGTAGTGCCGCGCCAGGCCATAGTTGCGCGCCTCCATCGTCACCTGATCGGCGCCGAAGTTCGCGCCAGCCGACAGCGCCGAGCCCTGCCCGGTTTCAAAGTAGAGGCAGTTTTCTCCGGCGATACGGTTGAACTCGGCGCCGACCGCCCGCGCTTCATCGAGCATCGCCAGCTCCACGCCGAACTCTTTTAACCCCTTTTCGCTGCCGCAGATGCTCTGGAAAATAAGCCCTCCCGGCGCGCCGCGGCGGATCGCTTCAATCTGGGTAGTAACGTGCGCCAGCACGCAGCCCTGAGTCGGGATATTAAACTTGTCGATAACGCCGTAGACGGTATCGAGGACGCGGGTCAGGTTCTCCACGTCATCGGTCACCGGGTTAACGCCGATCACCGCATCGCCCGCGCCGAACGAGAGCCCTTCGTAGATTTGCGCCGCAATGCTCTGCACGTCATCGCGGGTATCGTTCGGCTGCAGGCGACAGCTAAAGGTGCCCGGCAGGCCGATGGTGGTGTTGGCTTTTTTAATCACCGGCATTTTCTTTGCGCCGTAGATCAGGTCGGCGTTGGAACAGACCTTCGCCACCGCCGCCACCACTTCTGAGGTTAGCCCTTTGCGCACAAACGCAATATCGTCGCTGGTGACTTCATCGTTGAGCACGTATTCGCGCAGGTCGCTGATGGTCCAGTTTTTAATCCGCTGATAAGCGGTTTCGTTGACATCGTCCTGAATCAGGCGCGTCACGCAGTCCTCTTCATAAGGGATCACCGGGTTATTACGAATATTGGCGACCGTCATATCGGAGAGCACCTGCTTCGCCGCTACGCGCTGCTGCGAACTTTCTGCCGCCACGCCCGCCAGCACATCCCCCGAACGCAGTTCGTTGGCTTTAGCCAGCACCTCTTTTACATCCTTAAACTGATAAACATTGCCGAACAATGTGGTCTTTAATTTCATAAGTCGTTCCCTCAGGAAGGAAATGCGAGTGATTTCACCGTCACCGGCACAACCGATCCGCCAAAAAGAGGCGTACCAATGTCGATATAGTCCCCCGCCCGTACGCTCACCTCATCGATGACCGCCAGCGGGAGTTGTTGCAGCTGCGGGCGCAGCAGCATGCCCAGCGCTTTGCCAAAGTCCTGCTCGGCCACCACCAGCAGGGGATGCGGATTGGGAAAGCGCGCGACAAAAGCCAGTAGCGCGTCAATCACCACCAGTAGGGCGGCGTAGCGCACCGGCAACGAAGCAGGAAGCGCCAGCACGTAAGCATCCGATCCCGGATCCAGATCGAGCTGCAGCAGCGCCTGCTGCCAGGCGCTCAGCAGATCGGATTCGTCAAGCGGGATCGCCACCGGCAGATTGCGCAGCGGGAGCTGAACCCCTTCCAGCCAGATAGTGCTGCCGGAAAGCGAGAGCGTATGCGCGCCGGCGCCAATCACCGTGGCGCGCACGGTTTGCGCCGGAAACTGCACGTTCATCTCCCGCAGCCGCGGATGCTCGTGCAGCGCCGTGGCCAGCAGCGGTCCGATATCCGCAAAACAGAACGGGTCGGCAGGCTGGTTGCGGTAGCACTCGCCCACTCCGCCGGAAAGGGTAATCACCTCGGGTACCGCGCCTGCGGGCAGCAGGCCGGTTTGCATCAGCCGTTGCGCCAGCGGAGAGAGCGTGCCGTCGATAACTTCGACGATCAGATCCGCCATCCGACGCGCTACCTGCGCTAACTGCGAAGCACTCAACGCGCGCGCATCGACGCCTGCGCCAAAAACCTCATCGACGATCATTTGCCCCGGCTGATGGGCATAAACCACCCGTCCCTGGCCGTCGGTCTCCAGCAGGCGTCCGCCAACGTTCAGGCAGGCGGTGGCGCTGACTTTTCCCGCTTCAAATAGCGCGTAATTTGAGGTACCGCCGCCGATATCAATGTTCAGCACCCGGCACATCCGCTGTTCAGAAAGGGTTTGCGCCCCGGCGCCGTGACCGGCAATCACCGATTCCAGATGCGGCCCGGCGCTGGCTACCACAAAGTCACCCAGCGACTGCGAGAGCGCCATCACCGCCGCCCTTGCGTTGCGGGTTTTTGCGCTTTCGCCGGTGATAATGATCGCCCCGGAGTCCACCGATTCTGGGGCAACCTCTGCGGCCTGATACTGCGCCAGAATCAGCGCCTTGAGTTCGTCCTCCTTCAGACCGCCCTGTTTATCAACCGGGGTAAAGAAGACCGGGCTTTGCCAGCTAATTTCGCGTTTGATGAATTCGTAGCGCGGCACCTGCGACACCGCCGCACGGTTAACCAGCTCAAGGCGGGAGAAGATCACCTGAGTGGTGGTGGTGCCGATATCGATGCCGACGCTCAGCAGCTGGCGAGTTTTCACGATTGCGTCTCCGCTTCGGTTGTCGCCGCCGCCGGTGCGTTTTCATCTTTCGGCACCAGCAGCATCGCCACGCCAATGGCGGTAACGCCGCCGATCAGCTTGCCGACGATCATCGGGAAGATCATGGCGTTCATGTTGGCGGCGGCGAAGCCTAAATGGTCGCCCAGCGCGAAAGCGGCGGAGACGGAGAACGCGCAGTTAATGACTTTGCCGCGAGTATCCATCTGTTTCATCATGCCGAACATCGGGATGTTGTTGGCCAGCGTCGCCACCATGCCTCCGGCGGCCATATTATTGATTTTCAGCAGATTACCGACGCGCATCAGCGGCTTTTCAAACCAGCGGGTCAGCAGCAGCACCATCGGATAAGCGCCGAGCAGCACGCAGGATATCGATCCAATGACTTCAATGGCGCGCATCACCTCGCCGGGCTGGTCGCCGGGAGCCATAAAGATCGGATCAAGTCCCGGGATCAGATCCCAGCCCAGCAGGAACTTGATGACCGCTGCCGCCAGGCCGATGGTGATCAGCGCCACCAGAAATTTGGCGAAGATCTGGAAGCCGTTGATCATTTTTTCCGGAATAAACTTCAGCCCCAGCGCGACCAGCACCGCGACGATAAGCACCGGGATCATATTCATCAGGATCAGCGCGAAGGTAAACTCTACCGGCTGACCGTTAATCTCCACGCCGGAGTACATGGCCACCAGACCGCCGGCGATACAGCCGATCGGAATCGTAACGATCCCGGCCAGCACGCCCAGCGCCAGGTAGCGGCGGTCAGAGGGTTCGATGATGCCGAGCGCGACCGGAATGGAGAACACCAGCGTCGGCCCCATCATCGCCCCGAGGATCAGGCCGGAATAGAGCCACGCCGCCACGTCGCCGCCCGCCAGCTCTTTGGCGAGGAAGAAACCGCCCATATCGCAGGCCAGCAGCGTGCCGGCAAACATCGACGGGTTGGCACCGAGCATTTCATACAGCGGAATAATCACCGGCCCGAGCAGGTGCGCCAGTACCGGCGCCAGCGCGGTCATCCCGACCATCGCCAGGCCCAGCGCCCCCATCGCCATAAACCCCTCTTCGAACTGGCCGCCGGAGCCCTCAATGCTTTTACCAAACTTGCCGAGAAAGCGCGCCGAGCCGCCAAACTGCGACAGGATCCTGTCCACGGCGGCAATCAGCATAAAGAACATCATGATGTACATGATGATTTCGTTAATTCCCATAGCCCTTACTCCCTGTCATTCGTTATGTGTAAAGACGTCCCATGGGCATACAACCAACGCCAGGACGGTAGCCCGGCATCGCCTCCGGGAAATTCTGTAACGTTTTGCGCACTTCTCCCGGGGGCGGCGCTTTGCGCTTTGCCGGGCTACGGGCTGGTAGCCCGGACAGACGCGCAGCGTCGCCTCCGGGATAATCAGCCGGGGTTAACGCCGCATCAGTGCGCCGCCGCGTACAGATCGATAATCTGCTCCCGGCTGGCGGTGCGTGGATTAGTGCGCAGACAAATGTCCTCCTGCGCCGCCTGCGCCCATGCGCTGAAATGTTCGGCCATCGCGCCGGCATCCGAGAGTCGTTTGCTCAGGCCCACTTCAGCAATCAGCTCGCGTACGGCGGCGATAGCCTCCCGATCGTCGGTTTTCTTACCGGTTAACGCCCGGCCGATTTGGCTGAAACGCTCGCGGCGCACCATGCGGTTAAACTCCATCACCGTCGGCAGCAGCATGGCGTTGGCCTGGCCGTGCGGAATATGCAGCGCTGCGCCAGGCTGATGCGCCATCGCATGACATAAGCCCAGACCCGCGCTGGAAAAGGCCATCCCCGCCATACAGGAAGCCAGCAGCATACTTTCGCGCGCGGCAAGATCCTGGCCGTAGCCAACTGCCTTCGGCAACGACTGGCCGATCATCGCTATCGCGCCAATCGCCAGGCTGTCGGTGAAGGGCGTCGCGTTGAGCGCGCTGTATGCCTCAACGGCGTGGGTCAGCGCGTCAATCCCGGTCATTGCCGTCACCTGTGGCGGAACGCCTTCGGTCAGGGCGGCGTCGAGAATCGCCACGTCCGGCATGAGCGAGGCATGGGCCAGCACTTGCTTACGCCCGCTGACTGCATCGATAATCACCGTCACGTTGGTGGTTTCCGAGCCGGTTCCGGCGGTGGTCGGCACCGCAATCAGCGGCAGACGCGGGCGCAGTACGCTGCTTTCCGTCATCGCGCTTAACGTCTGCTCCGGGTTGGTGACTAACAGCGCGACCGCTTTCGCCGCGTCCAGCACCGAACCGCCGCCAAAGGCCACCACGCCGTCGCACTTCGACTCGCGCAGCTGCGCCACCGCCGCGCAGACGTCGGTAATGCACGGTTCTCCCGGCGGACAGGGCCAGACGGTCATCGTCACCCCTTTCATTGCCAGGCTGCGAGCAAGCCCGGCGGTCATTCCCGCCTGATGCAGGAAACTATCAACCATCACCAGCAGATGGCTTAGGCCCCGCGCTTGCGCCTCCTGTCCGCAGGCGCTCAGCGCGCCGAGGCCGCACAGCGTTACCGGCGGCACGCTGAAGGTTTTCACCCGCTGCAGATTCAGGGTATCGAACGCCTGAAAGAGCGCCGTCTGCAGTTCAGCTTGCATAGATTCCCTCCGCTTTCTCTCTCCCGCTGCTGGCTATCGCCAGCGGGGTCATAAACAGGCTGTGCTGCGGTAAATGCACCCGTAATTCCGGGAAGCGTTTGCGAAACAACGCGTCCACGCCCGGCTGCATACAGGAGCCGCCCGCCAGCCATAAATCGGCAATGCCATGTCCTTCAATATGGTGAGCAACGATCTCCGCCATTTTTTCGTACACCGGCTTCACCACCGGCCAGATCTCCTGCGCGTTGCTGCGCTTGTACTGCTCCGCCTCTTCCAGCGGGATGCGACGATTTCCGGCGAGGGTCAGGGAGATATGGTGGCCGCCGGTCGCTTCATCGGCGGAGTAGGTCACCAGCCCCTGCTTAACGATGGCGATGCCGGTGGTACCGCCGCCAATATCCACCACGCCGGCGTTATCAAGCTGCAGCAGATCCGCCACCGCGGTCGGTTCATCCAGCACGTGGCTAACTTCCAGGCCGGCAGATTCGAGTACGTTGATCGAAATACGCGGGTCGGTACCCGGCGGAAAAGAGGTCGCCGCATGGGTGAAGCGGCAGCCGAGCTGCTGTTCAAGAACGTCGAGATGGCGGCGCACGAGGGTGACGGCGCCGAAAAAATCCCAGACGATGCCGTCGCGCACCACGTCAGCCCAGTCCAGGCACACTGCAACCGGCTGGCCATCGCCATCGACCACCATCGACACGACATCGCAGGTGCCTAAATCCACGCCCAGCCACAGCGGCGAACCGCTGTTCGCAGGCGTCTGGTTACACAGGGCCGCGGCTTTTTGTAGCCTGGGAGTGAGCCAACGTTGTTCGTCGTGCGCCATCTCTTTCACTCCTTATACGATGCGGAACGCATCCACCAGCACGCAGCGACGCAGACGGACAAAGGTACGTGCGCTGGTTACCCCCTCCCCGGTCGGCGTAGTGATGGTCATGGTGGTCCAGCCCTCTCCGCCCAGCCCGAGCCCGGCAATGCACGGCCCGTTTTTGACGAAAATGCTGGTATCAATGGCGTTGGCCATCTGATTCATGTTGTCGATATTGCGCGAGTGCATCGCCGCCGTATGGTGGCAGCCGCCTTCCAGCTGTACCGCCAGCGCGATAGCGTCATTGACGCTGGCCACCCGTACGACAGGGAGTACCGGCATCATCAGTTCAGTCACGGCAAACGGATGGCTGGCCGGCGTTTCAACAAACAGCAGGCGCGTCTGCGGCGGAACGCTCAGGCCAATAGCGGCGGCAATCTTGCTCGCGTCACGTCCCACCCAGTCACGGCTGACCGTACCTTTGCCGCGCTCATCGATATTCTTCAGCAGCACCGGCTGAAGCTGCTCGGCCTGGGCCGCGCTGAGCTTCACCGCCTGCTGGCCTTCCATCAGGCGCATCAGCTCGTCGGCGACGCTATCGACGACAATCAGCACCTTTTCGTCAGCGCAGATAATGTTGTTATCAAACGAGGCGCCTTTGACGATGGACTGCGCGGCGCGCGCCAGATCGGCCGTTTCGTCGACCACTACCGGCGGGTTACCGGCCCCGGCGGCAATCAGACGTTTATTGGTATGCTTGCGTGCGGACTCCACCACCGCTTCGCCGCCGGTGACCACCAGCAGACCAATGCCGGGGTACTTAAACAGCCGCTGGGCCGTTTCGATATCCGGGTTCGCCACGGTGACCAGCAGATTGGCCGGACCGCCCGCGGCAATTACCGCCTGGTTGAGCAGCATAATCGCCCGTTGAGAGACTCTTTTCGCCGCCGGATGCGGGGCGAACACCACGCTGTTGCCCGCGGCAATCAGGCTGATAGCGTTATTAATCACCGTCGCCGCCGGGTTGGTGGAGGGGGTGACCGAGGCCACCACGCCCCACGGCGCGTTTTCAATCAGCGTCAGGCCGTTATCGCCGGTCAGCACCTGCGGGGAGAGACATTCGACGCCCGGCGTGCCGCGCGCCTGGGCCACGTTTTTGGCAAATTTATCTTCAACGCGTCCCATGCCGGTTTCGCTGACGGCAAGCTCCGCTAATTCTCTGGCATGTTTTTCGCCTGCCTCACGAATGGCGTGAATCGCCAGCTGGCGCATCGCCACGCTTTTCAGCCCCTGCTGAGCCACCTTTGCCGCCGCGACGGCGTCATCAAGGGAGGCAAAGACGCCCATCTCATGAACGGCGCTGTCCGGCTGGCTGCTGTCCTTCATTTTCAGCAGTACGGCTTTCACCACCTGTTCAATATCCTGTTGGTTCATGATGTTCAGTCCTATTTATGGAAAATCACCTGGCCGCCGGCCACCGCTTCATCGACGATACCGATGACGCACAAATCCACAGGAGACGCGTCGCTGCGGTGTGCCTGTCGCGCCGAGCTGCCGCTGACCAGCAGCACCCATTCGCCGGGCCCTGCGCCGATGCTGTCGATGGCGACGGCGCACTGTCCGTCGGGCTTGCCCGCAGCATCAATCATCTCCACCATCAGCAGCTTGTCGTGCGCCAGCCCCTGATGGCGCACGGTGCAGACAATTTGTCCCGTGACGACTGCCAGTTTCATACCCGCCTCCCTGGATTGCGTGGTGAGTCATGGGCCGGATAAGCGCAGCGCCATCAGGCAATGGCGCGCGTTAATGCCGAAGGACAACCCCGGCGCGCCTTATCCGGCTAACCATCAGATGTTGCTGTCGCCTTTGAAACTGATGGGGAACACCTCCTCCAGATCGCCGTGCGGACGCGGAATCACGTGCACTGAGACCAGCTCGCCGATACGCTGCGCCGCAGCGGCGCCGGCATCGGTAGCGGCCTTGCACGCCGCCACGTCGCCGCGCACCATCGCGGTGACCAGTCCGCCGCCAATCTGCTTCACGCCAACCAGCTTCACGCGCGCGGCTTTTACCATCGCATCAGAGGCCTCAATCAGCGCAACCAGGCCCCGGGTTTCAATCATTCCTAATGCTTCCATTGTGTTTTCCTCTTGCGTAAGGGGGTCCAGAACGGGACCGTTCATTCAACCTGCATGGGTAAGCGGCAATCGCTGCTTACGTCACTCCGGCGCGGCACGGCTGCCACTAACGCCAGTTCGATAATTTCCTGCACGCTACAGCCTCGGGAGAGGTCATGGAGCGGTGCGGCCAGCCCCTGAATCAGCGGCCCGATCGCACGATAGCCGCCCAGACGCTGGGCGATTTTGTAGCCGATGTTGCCCGCCTCCAGCGATGGAAAAACCATCACATTGGCCCGTCCCTGCAGCGGACTGTCGGGCGCTTTTTGCGCGGCGACCTCCGGCACGAAGGCGGCGTCAAACTGCAGTTCGCCATCCACCATCAGCTGCGGAGCGCGCTGACGCACGATCTCTGTGGCCTGCTGTACGTTGGCGACGTTGGGGTGGCGGGCGCTGCCGTTGCTGGAAAACGACAGCATCGCCACCCGCGGCTCCTCGCCGGTAATCGCCTGCCATGTCTCAGCGCTGGCGATAGCGATATCCGCCAGTTGCGCCGCCGTCGGCTGCGGCACCACGCTGCAGTCGGCAAATCCCAGCGCCGGTCCGACGTACTGCGGCAGCATCAGAAAGATCGACGACAGCGTTTTGCAGCCAGGCTGAAGGCCAATAATGCGCAATCCGGCGCGCAGTACGTTCGCCGTCGAGGAGAGATTGCCGGCAATACACACGTCGGCCTTTCCGGCGCTGACCATGGCGGCGGCGAACATCAGCGGGTCGTTGAGTTTTTCCTCCGCGTCCGGCGGCGTTTTTTCCCCGGCCCGATCCAGCCAGCGCCGGGCAAAGGCGGCGCGCATTTGCCGGTTGCTGTACGGATCGACAATCTGCATTCCGTCCATCGGCAACCGGTGGCTGAGGGCGAACTGGCGCAGAGCAAAAGGGCTGGCGATCAAAATCGGCTTTGCCAGCCCCTGCTGCTGCAGGTAGTGCGCCGCTTTAAGAACGCGAATGTCCAGGGCATCCGGAAACACCACCCGGGCGGGCGACCGCAAAGCCAGTTGACGCGCGCGTTGAATAATCATTGCTCCCCTCCCAGGCGTTGTTGGATCTGGCTGACGGTTAGCGGATGGTTTGCCACGCATAAAATCATCATCACGTAGACGGTGCTGGAGAGGCGGTTGAGCGCCTGCAGAATGTCCGGACGTAAGACCTCAAAGCTGCGGGTAATAAAGACCTGGGCGGCGATCGTTTCCGTCTCCCGAACCCGGGTGCGCAGCAGATTGAGCAAGGCGGCATCGCGGCCGTGAGAGGCTTCAGGCACCAGATGATCGTGGCCGAGATAGCGCAGCGGCTGGTGGGAAAGGCGATGCAGTTCATCCTCGTTCAGGCCGACGATGGACTGTGCCGCCAGCGGTTCATCCATAGCGTCGGCGCGCATAATATTGCCCAGACGCGAGCGGATATCCGCCAGCCAGGGCTGCCATGGCTCCGCCAGTTCAATTTGCAGCCATACCGCCAGGGCGATGGTGGCGTCGAGCGCGGCGCGAAAGCCCAGGCGCGGATCGCTTTTAGCGACCATTTTGTCCGCCGTCAGATGGGTCAGGGTGTCCGGTTTTTTTTCGACCGGCTGGCGGCACAGTTCGCAGCAGGCCTGCGGATGTGTGTCGCTGCTGGTTAAACCGTGTACCGGCTGCGGCTGCTGCGCGTCGTCATCGACAAACAGGCTTCCCTGCTCATCAAGAAACTTAATGCGCAGACGGCGGCTCTCCAGTAGTTCCCGGGCCGAAGGCGTCAGACGAGCGTCGGCGGGCAGATGAATTTCTGCCCCTTCGCTGAGCGTATGGTTCGCTCTGAGCCAGGCTTCGGTAATAAAATCTTTCATAGCGATTGCCAGTTCGCAGGCCAGGCGACGTACAGGAAGCGCACGGTCGATGGCGTGCCGAATTCAATGCTGGAGCCTTTCGGGATAAACATCACATCGCCGGCTTTGGCCACCATGGTTTCACCTTCATGGCGTACGTGGAGTTCTCCCTCCAGCACCATGTCGACTTCGTCATAGTTCAGCGTCCATGGGAAAAAGGCGTTTTCCCACTGCATAAATCCGGCGGCCATACTGCTACCGTCCTGCTCGGTGACTAAATCCGTTAAGCCGACGCAGTGCGGTTCCGCGCCGTCGAAGCGGCCAAATTTCACGCTGCTGCCGTCAATGACTTTGACGCCGCCTTTACCGGTGACAGCCTTAAAGCTGGGCTGCATATCGCCCAGCGCCAGCGACTGTTTTTCTTGCATCACCTTGTCCATCAGTTGCGCGACCAGGCTTTCGGTAAACTGCCCTTCCGGCAGCTGGGCAATAATGGTTTCGCGAATGCGCTGGCTTTCGGTTTTGCCCTCCTCCACCGGTACCGCCGCTTCTGGCGCGGACTCATCGCACTCTTTGATGGCGACGCCCAGCAGCTCCGCGACTTCGCGAGCTTCCGGGGTGATGATGCTGGCGCGCAGCACAACCGATATTTCCTCTTCACCTCGCGCGTGGGCCGCACGAATATCGTTAGCTGTGATTAGTTTCTTCACCTGCCCCTTCCTCCTTTTGGCTGAGCTCACTCAAGTAATTCACCAGCTGCTCTACGCTTTGCGGGTCGTGAGCGTTGAGCGCGAAAATTGGCTCCTGAAACCCCATCTCGTACAGCAGTTGCCGCACCGCGGCGACGTTAGCGTCCGGCATGTCCGTTTTGCTAATCGCGGCGATATGGCGTTTATTCGCCCCAATATCCAGTAACCCGGCGGGTAGACGACTTTCGGTATCATTTGCCGCGTGGACATAAATCAGCGTATCGACATCCTGCAGCGTGGTAATTAATGCGTGATACCAGCGAGGATGACTAAAATATTCTCCTGGGGTGTCGATATCGCCTTTTTCATTAAATTCCACGGCCTGCGTTTTTCTCGCGAGGGAATAATTCCCGTGCAGCGCATTAAATAGCGTTGTTTTTCCCGCGCCCACCGTACCGACAAATGCAATACGCTTCATCGCAGCCTCTAATTAGCTTTTAGTTAACTCGCAGAGGGTGTAATTTAATAATCGACCAAGCCCGCTAACCGTCTGAATCAGCGCCTCTTCAACCGCTCCCACTGAGCCGTAAATCACCAGCGCGCCGCTAAACCTGTCGAGAAAACCGATATGCACATCGGCGGCTTTCATCGCTAAATCACCGGCGATCATGGCGGTTTCGCCAGGGGTTAAGGTCATAATGCCGATAGCGCCGGATTCGGGAACGCCGATCTTTTTCGCCAGTTCTGCCCCAGGGTGCGCAATCAGGTGCGCCAGCGTCACCTGCTTGCCGGGGACAAACTCCTGAATGATGCGTTCTTTATCCATAACTCACCGCTCCGCTAAAACTTGCGCTTATCGTGACAAGTTTCCGCTGGAGTAAATAACAAAATTCGGCAAGTTGATTTGAAAGGTGAGATAGATCACTTATAAAAAGAAATAAAAAAGCGCGGGAGAATTCCCGCGCCTGAATTAATTAAATGATAATTACAGCGGCTGAGTTTGCGCTTCAACAACCGCCAGCGCGACCATATTCACGATACGCCGTACCGACGCAATTGGCGTCAGGATATGTACCGGCTTTGCGACACCCATTAGCACAGGCCCCACGGTCACGCCTTCCGAGCTGGAAACGCGAAGTAAGTTGTAACTAATACGGGCCGCTTCCATATTCGGCATCACCAGGATATTGGCTGAACCTTTCAGCGGACTGTCCGGCATCCGCTCATTGCGAATGCTTTCCACCAGCGCGGCATCGCCGTGCATTTCGCCATCGATCATCAAATCCGGCGCCTGCGTCTTCACCAGCTCCAGCGCCTGGCGCATTTTGCTGGCGGACGGGCAGTCCGAAGAACCAAAGTTCGAGTGCGAAAGCAGCGCTACCCTCGGCTCAATCCCGAATCGACGAACGGTTTCTGCCGCCATCAGGGTGATTTCGGCAATTTGCTCCGGCGACGGATCGTGGTTAACGTAGGTGTCAGCGATAAAGGTGTTGCCGCTCGGCAGCAGCAGCGCATTCATCGCCCCTGCCGCATGAACCCCTTCGCGGTAGCCAAACAGCGGCTGTATTACGCTGTAGTGCTCGTGATAGTCGCCAATGGTGCCGCAGATCAACGCATCGGCTTCGCCGCGCTGCACCATGATCGCGCCGATGACCGTGGTATTGCTGATCACCGCCCGCTGCGCCTGCTCCTGGGTGATCCCGCGGCGCTTCATCAGGTTGTAATATTCGTTCCAGTACTCTTTAAAGCGCGGATCGGATTCGTTATTCACGATCTCAAAATCAACTCCGGCTTTGATCTGCAGCCCCAGCTTCTGAATACGCATCTCAATGACGCCGGGCCGGCCGATAAGGATCGGTTTCGCCAGCCCCAGGGAGACCAGTTCCTGAGTCGCGTGCAGCACGCGGGTATCTTCGCCTTCCGCCAGCACCACCCGCTTCGGCTCTTTGCGCGCCTGCGAGAAAATCGGCTTCATGAACAGATTCGTTTTGTAGACAAACTCGCTGAGCTTCTCGATATAGGCATCAAAATCGGCGATTGGTCGCGTCGCGACGCCGGAGTCCATCGCCGCTTTCGCCACCGCCGGAGCAATCTTGACGATCAGCCGCGGGTCGAACGGCTTCGGAATGATATATTCCGCGCCGAAGCTCAGGTCCTGATCGCCGTAGGCGGAGGCCACCACTTCGCTCTGTTCTGCGTGAGCCAGTTCGGCAATCGCATGCACCGCCGCCAGTTTCATCTCTTCGTTAATCGCCGTTGCGCCGACGTCCAGCGCGCCGCGGAAGATGAACGGGAAGCACAGCACGTTGTTCACCTGGTTCGGATAGTCGGAGCGGCCGGTGCAGATAATGGCGTCGGAGCGCACCTCTTTCGCCAGCGGCGGCAGAATTTCCGGCTCAGGGTTAGCCAGCGCCAGAATCATCGGCGCGCGGGCCATCTTTTTAACCATTTCCTGGGTCAGCACTTTCGGGCCCGAGCAGCCGAGGAAAATATCCGCCCCGTCAATCACATCATCCAGCGTACGTTTGCCGCTGTCTTCTACCGCATAGGCCGCTTTCGTCTCCGCCATATTCGGCTCACGGCCCTTATAGATAACCCCTTTCGAGTCGCAGACCACAATGTTGTGTTTCTGCATTCCCAGCGCCACCAGAAGGTTCATACAGGCAATCGCCGCCGCGCCCGCGCCTGATACGACCATCCGCACGTCGGAGATATTTTTCTCCACCACCCGCAGACCGTTCAGAATCGCCGCGGTACTGATAATCGCCGTCCCGTGCTGATCGTCATGGAAGACCGGAATATTCATGCGCTCGCGCAGCTTCTGCTCAATGTAGAAGCACTCCGGCGCTTTGATATCTTCGAGGTTGATACCGCCGAAGGTCGGCTCCAGCGCTGCAACGACGTTGATAAATTTGTCCGGGTCAAGCTCATCGACTTCAATATCGAATACATCGATACCGGCGAATTTTTTAAACAGAACGCCTTTACCTTCCATTACCGGCTTACCGGCCAGCGCGCCGATATTGCCCAGTCCCAGCACCGCCGTGCCGTTGGACACCACCGCCACAAGGTTGCCGCGGGCGGTATATTTATAGGCTGCCAGCGGATCCTTCTCGATTTCCAGACAGGGGGCGGCGACACCCGGCGAGTAGGCCAGAGCCAGATCGCGTTGGGTAGCAAGCGGTTTTGTCGGGGAGACCTGGATTTTTCCGGGGACCGGGAATTCGTGGAAATCAAGGGCGCTTTGTTTTAACTGCTCATCCATTTTATCGTTCCTTTCACGTATCGATCGTAGGGGGTGAAACGTAATGGCGTACCTGGTGTTCACCCTAAAGGGCTACCTAGTATCTCGCCTGACGGCTTCGTAAACTTTGAACACCGCCATACTCTCGCCATAACAAAGTTATGTTTGTTATCGATTTATAATGTTTATGTAACTTAGATTCGGAGGCAATGATAGCCCCGTCTGCTATGCTTTTTAGTTATGCAACTCATCACCCTCTCTATCCTAAACCAATAAAAACTCATGCAACTCATTGTTTCAGGAGCACATTATGTCCCGTAGAGAACTAGCCAACGCCATCCGCGCCCTGAGTATGGATGCAGTACAGAAAGCCAACTCCGGCCACCCTGGCGCGCCAATGGGTATGGCCGATATCGCCGAGGTGCTGTGGAACGATTTCCTTAAGCACAATCCTGAAGACCCAAAATGGTACGACCGCGACCGTTTTATTCTCTCCAACGGTCACGCATCAATGCTGCTCTACAGCCTGCTGCATCTGACGGGTTACGATCTGCCCATCGAAGAGATAAAAAACTTCCGTCAGCTGCATTCAAAAACCCCGGGTCACCCGGAGATTGGCTATACGCCGGGGGTGGAAACCACCACCGGTCCGCTGGGGCAAGGACTGGCAAATGCCGTGGGTCTGGCTATCGCCGAGCGCACGCTGGCGGCGCAGTTTAACCAGCCGGAACACGAAATTGTCGATCACTTCACCTACGTGTTTATGGGCGATGGCTGCCTGATGGAGGGGATTTCTCATGAAGTGTGTTCCCTGGCGGGGACGTTAGGACTGGGCAAGCTGATCGGTTTCTACGACCACAACGGCATTTCCATCGATGGTGAAACGAAGGGTTGGTTTACCGATGACACGGCAAAACGCTTTGAGGCCTATCACTGGCATGTGGTGCATGAAATTGACGGCCACGACCCCGAAGCCGTGAAGAAAGCGATTCTGGAAGCCCAGAGCGTGAAGGACAAACCCTCGCTGATTATCTGCCGTACGGTGATAGGCTTCGGTTCGCCGAATAAAGCCGGGAAAGAAGAGGCCCACGGCGCCGCGCTGGGGGAACAGGAAGTGGCGCTGGCGCGTCAGAAACTCGGCTGGCATCACCCGGCGTTTGAGATCCCGAAAGAGATTTACCGTGCCTGGGATGCGCGTGAAAAAGGGCAAAAGGCGCAGAAAAGCTGGCAGGAGAAGTTTGCTGCGTATCAGCAGGCCCATCCGCAGCTGGCGGCGGAGTTTACGCGGCGCATGAGCGGCGGACTGCCTGAGTCGTGGGATGAAACGACGCAGAAGTATATCGCCGATCTGCAGGCTAACCCTGCGAAAATCGCCACCCGTAAGGCTTCGCAAAATGCCCTCGATGCCTACGGCCCGCACCTGCCGGAACTGCTGGGCGGCTCCGCCGACCTCGCGCCCAGCAACCTGACCATCTGGAAAGGGTCAACTTCGCTGAAAGAGGATCCGGCGGGTAACTATATCCACTACGGCGTTCGTGAATTCGGGATGACGGCCATCGCCAACGGCATCGCGCATCACGGCGGGTTTGTGCCCTATACCGCCACTTTCCTCATGTTCGTCGAATATGCCCGCAACGCGGCGCGTATGGCGGCGTTGATGAAAGCGCGGCAAATCATGGTCTATACCCACGACTCCATAGGTCTCGGCGAAGATGGCCCGACGCACCAGGCGGTCGAACAGCTGGCCAGCCTGCGCCTGACGCCAAATTTCAGCACCTGGCGACCGTGCGATCAGGTAGAAGCCGCGGTGGCGTGGAAGCTGGCGGTAGAGCGCCATAGCGGACCGACGGCGCTGATCCTCTCCAGGCAAAATCTGGCGCAAATGGCGCGCACGCCGGAGCAGGTACAGAATATCGCCCGCGGCGGCTACGTGCTGAAGGACGCAGGCGGCAAGCCGGACCTGATCCTGATAGCCACCGGTTCGGAAGTCGAGATAACCGTGCTGGCGGCGGAGAAGCTGCTGGCCAAAGGGGTGAACGTGCGCGTGGTTTCCCTGCCATCGACCGATGTCTTTGATGCGCAGGATGAGGCGTATCGGGAATCCGTCCTGCCCTCGGACGTCAGCGCCCGCGTCGCCGTCGAAGCCGGTATCGCCGACTACTGGTATAAATACGTGGGGCTAAAAGGAAAAATCGTCGGTATGACCGGCTATGGCGAATCCGCGCCGGCCGATAAGCTCTTCCCTTACTTCGGCTTTACCGTTGAGCATATCGTCAGCGTAGCGGATGAGCTACAGAACGGGTAACCCATAGCGTGGGCCAGGCGTCTGGCCCCTGCCAGTTATCGCACTGCGGCTGCTGCGCGTAGCGTACCAGGCTAAACCGCTGGCCGTCATAGCGCCAGCGCGTTTGGATACCGCAATCGCCGGGTGCGCGCCCTTTATCGAGGGTCACCAGTTCCTGATGCCGATCGTCGTAGCTGGCGTTCACCAGCTCGACGTCACGCGGCGCATCGCCGGGTGGCTGGAAGGGCAGCGTGAGTCGTACCGGGTGAGCAATATATGGCCGCTGGCGCGAAACCAGCCAGGCCAGCCAAATGGTATTGTAGGCTCCCGCTTCGCAGCTGGTCATCAGCAGGACCTTCTCGTCGGTCAGCGCGGACACCCGTACCTCGCGGCGAAACGGATCCAGCGAACAGGCGCTGCTGTTCATGCGCTCATTGCCATAATCCATCAGATCGTTAAGTTCATCGCGGCTCAGGGGCGACTGCGCCCCCTCCATTTTCACCACCGATCGCAGCGCCGGCGCAGGCGGTACGCTGAGCGGCGGCTCTTCCCCCTTGCCGACCCATGCGGTCTCGCTCCCCACCCGCTTTTGCCGGCTATCAATAAACAGCAGGGCGGCTTTGAGCCCCTGCAGAGAAATAGTCTGGAGACCCTTTTCAAGCGTGATGGTCTGCGCGTTTTGCACTTGCTGCAGGAATGCGTCAATGGTGACGTTATCGTCAGTTTTCAGCAGTTTGTCGGCAATCTGCCAGTGTGTATCGCTCAAGGCCAGGGGTTTGCCATCGAGCTGAAGCCGGGGCGCTATCGGCGCCAGCGCCGCCACCGGGTTACCCACGCCTCCCAGCTCAATACGCAGGCTGGCGCTGGTTGCCGCTCCGGCGCTGCGGGTAAGGGTCATCACCAGGCCGTGGTGTAGCCCGACGTTGCGGGCTACGCAGAAGTTCTGATTGTTGCAGGTCACCTGCCAGTCGCTGAAGAGCTGTTGCGCCGGCGCCGCCCGCACCAGCGATGCCGGCAGCAAACCGCAAAGCAGAAACAAAATAACCCGATACCACATGAGCGGCACAACCCCGATGAACACGCCATAAACAGCGGCTATGTTCGCCAGCGGCGAGGTTTTACTCAATCGGATTTATCAGAGATCCCCGTTCATCAGCCCGGAGTTTTGCAAATATTGCAGCAGGATCACCGCTTTGCCGTCGCGGATTTCCCCGTTGGCCATCATCTCCAGCGCCCGATGATAAGGGAGCTCCAGCACCTCGATCTCTTCATCATCAACGCCGCCACCGTCGTTGGCCCGCTGGGTATCGTTATATTCGGCAATAAAGAAATGGATAAGCTCGGTGACGCCGCCGGGCGACATAAACAGTTCAAACAGTTTGCGCACTTCGCCGACTTCGAAGCCGGTCTCTTCAATGGCTTCTTTACGCACGCACGCCTCCGGCTCGTCGCTGTCCAGCAGCCCGGCGCAGGTTTCGATCAACATCCCGTCTTCGTTGCCGTTTACCCAGGTCGCGATGCGGAACTGGCGAACCAGCACGACGGTCTGCTTATGGCGGTTATACAGCAAGATGGTCGCACCGTTGCCGCGATCGTAGACTTCGCGTTTATGGCGAACCACGTTGCCGTCGCTGCGCGTCAGCTCATAGGTCATGTTGCGCAAAACGAACCAGTTTTCGGAGAGGATTTTATCTTTGATAATGTTGATATTGAGTGACATACGGGCCCCACAGCGTGAAATAACGATGTCATACTACGCTGCGGAACCCGCTTTGTCGTTAGTGAAGCGAAATCGGTTTAACCTCGAGGAAGTCCATGATCCCCTGCGCCGCGTGGCGGCCTTCCGCCATTGCAGTTACCACCAGATCGGCGCCGCGCACCGCATCGCCGCCGGCAAACACCTTACGATGAGTGGTCTGGTAACGATAGCGACTTTCCACATTGGCCTTAATTCGGCCGCGGCTGTCGAGCTTCACGCCCACCGATTCCAGCCACGGCATACCGTGCGGATGGAAACCGAAGGCCATAATCACCGCATCGGCGGGCATCACGAACTCGCTTCCGGGGATTGGCGAAGGGCTGCGGCGTCCCTGTGCATCCGGCGCGCCAAGCTGGGTTCGCAGGAAGCGCACGCCGTTGACGTGCCCCTCTTCGTTCAGCTCCAGGGTGACCGGCTGGACGTTAAATTCAAATAATGCCCCCTCTTCGCGCGCGTTTTTCACCTCTTTCTTCGAACCGGGCATGTTGGCTTCATCGCGACGATAGGCGCAGGTGACCTGCTTTGCGCCGTGGCGCAGCGCGGTGCGCACGCAGTCCATCGCCGTATCGCCGCCGCCGAGTACCACGACGTTCAGCCCCTCGGTATTGACGTAAGGCTCTTCCGGCAGCTCCAGCAGCCCCATAACCTGTTTAGTATTCGCGATCAGAAACGGCAGCGCATCGTAAACGCCGGGCGCGTCTTCATTCGGCAGATCCGCTTTCATGGAGCGATAGGTACCTGCGCCAATAAATACCGCATCATATTCATCAAGCAGCGTCGTCAGCGGAATATCCTTGCCTATTTCGCAGTTCAGCTCAAAGCGCACGCCCATCCGGGTGAAGATTTCACGCCGCCGGGCAAGCAGGGATTTATCCAGCTTGAAGGCCGGAATGCCAAAGGTCAGCAGGCCGCCGATTTCCGGATGGCGGTCAAACACCACCGGGCTTACGCCGTTGCGCACCAGCCGGTCGGCGCAGGCGAGACCGGCTGGACCGGCGCCGATAATCGCCACCCGCTTACCGCTGTTCACGACCTGCGAAAGATCCGGCCGCCAGCCGTTGGCCAGCGCCTGGTCGGAGATATAGCGTTCAATGTTGCCGATAGTCACCGAACCGTGCTCATCGCGCAGCGTGCAGGCCCCTTCGCACAGGCGGTCCTGCGGGCAGACGCGACCGGTTATTTCCGGCAGGCAGTTGGTCTGATGAGAAAGCTCAACGGCGGCGGCGATATCCCCCTCTTTCACCCGCTCAATCCACTGCGGAATATGGTTGTGCAGCGGGCAGGTCCATTCACAAATGCTGTTTTCGCCGCATTTCAGGCAGCGTTCCGCCTCGCGATTGGCCTGTCCGGCGCTGAACGGAAGATAAATTTCGGCAAAATTGGCCTTACGCGCTGCGGCGGATAGCTTGTCGGGCTCGCCGCGCGGCGGCGTCGCGGCCATCTGTGCGACTTTCCCGGCGGAGCAAGATGCCATCGGGGCGCCGGGGTGACCCAGACGCGCCGCGCGCTGACGCCGCTGTTTCGCCAGATTCATCAGCGTGCTGTCCGTCGCCAGCTCCAGCGCCCCGGCCGGGCAGTTTTGCACGCAGGCAGGCCCCTCTTCGCGACCGTTACACAAATCGCACTTATGCGCCGTCGCTTTGACTCTGCCTTCCTGTACCGGCGTCAGGACGATTTGCATCACGCCAAACGGGCAGGCAACCATACAGGATTTACAGCCGATGCATTTTTCCTGATTCACCTGGACGCTGCCGTTAAGCTGGCTGATGGCGTCATTTGGACAACTGCGGGCGCACGGCGCGCCTTCACAGTGGTGACAGGTTACTGCGTTACGCTTTTGCTCATTTTTGATAACCGTAATGCGCGGCAAAAAACGCTGCGGGGTCAATACATGCTGCTCATCGTTATGCGCCATGACGCAGGCAACTTCACAAGCCTTGCATCCGATGCACTTATGACTATCGCTTAAAATAAAGTGGTTCATGACATCCTTCAGTCTTATTGGTGAATAACCCCTCAATTCGCATGACTATCTATTACCCGACAAGGCGGGGCTGGAACAATGTGCAATTGCACAGGTCGCCGATTTTTTGGTAATAACCCGAGTTGGATCAATTTTTTTGACTTAAATGAAATTACGTTTTATTTAGCTAAGTGATAATAGGCCGCGTCTGCGGCGACGGGCAGAAAGGATGACGTCGGTAGAGGGAGAAGGACGGTTCTTTACGCTGCCATAAAAGGCACACGATAAATTACACTATCTCCTTATTTTCTCCACGATTGCCTGCGCCCTTGCCGCTAGAGTGTCACAGGCTCTGCAATAACAAAAAAATGTGCAAAATGAGGTCCTAATTCTGATGGCGAATTTTTTTATCGATCGCCCCATTTTTGCGTGGGTTCTGGCAATCCTGTTATGCCTGACCGGTACGCTCGCAATTTTGTCGCTTCCCGTTGAGCAATATCCCGAACTTGCCCCTCCTAACGTCAGGATCGCAGCAAACTATCCCGGGGCCTCGGCACAAACGCTGGAAAATACCGTTACCCAGGTTATCGAGCAGAATATGACCGGCCTCGACAACCTGATGTACATGTCATCCCAGAGCAGCGGCACCGGGCAAGCCACCGTGACGCTAAGCTTTACCGCCGGTACCGATCCGGACGAAGCCGTCCAGCAGGTGCAGAACCAGCTGCAGTCGGCGATGCGTAAACTCCCGCAGGCCGTCCAGAACCAGGGCGTGACGGTGCGTAAAACCGGGGACACCAACATCCTGACGATTGCGTTCGTCTCTACCGATGGCAGCATGGATAAACAGGATATCGCCGACTACGTCGCCAGTAACATTCAGGACCCGCTCAGCCGGGTAAACGGCGTCGGCGACATTGACGCCTATGGTTCCCAGTATTCGATGCGTATCTGGCTCGATCCGGCCAAACTCAACAGTTTTCAGATGACGGCAAAAGACGTCACCGATGCCATCTCTTCACAGAACGCGCAGATTGCCGTCGGCCAGCTGGGCGGTACGCCTTCGGTAGATAAACAGGCGCTCAACGCGACAATTAATTCGCAATCGCTGTTACAAACCCCGGAACAGTTCCGCAATATCACCCTTCGGGTTAATCAGGACGGCTCGGAAGTTACCCTTGGCGACGTCGCGACCGTGGAAATGGGAGCGGAGAAATACGATTACCTCAGCCGCTACAACCGCCAGGCGGCTTCCGGGCTGGGGGTTAAGCTGGCCTCTGGCGCAAACGAAATGGCGACCGCCGAACGCGTCATCAGCCGTCTGAACGAGCTGTCGCAATACTTCCCGCATGGTCTGGAATATAAAGTCGCTTACGAAACCACCTCATTCGTTAAGGCGTCGATTACCGACGTGGTGAAAACGCTGCTCGAAGCCATCGCGCTGGTGTTCCTCGTCATGTATCTGTTCTTGCAGAACTTCCGCGCGACATTGATCCCAACCATCGCCGTTCCGGTGGTGCTAATGGGGACTTTCGCCGTCCTCTACGCCTGCGGCTACAGCATCAACACCTTGACCATGTTTGCGGTGGTGCTGGCGATAGGCCTGCTGGTGGACGACGCCATCGTGGTGGTGGAAAACGTCGAGCGTATCATGAGCGAGGAGGGCCTCTCGCCGCGTGAAGCGACGCGAAAATCGATGGGGCAAATTCAGGGTGCGCTGGTCGGTATCGCCATGGTCCTATCGGCAGTATTCGTGCCAATGGCCTTCTTCGGCGGCACCACCGGCGCGATCTATCGTCAGTTCTCGATCACCATCGTCTCGGCAATGGTGCTGTCGGTTCTGGTGGCGATGATCCTTACCCCGGCGCTGTGCGCCACGCTGCTCAAACCGGTGCATAAAGGCGAAACCCACGGGCAACGGGGTTTCTTTGGCTGGTTTAACCGCACGTTTAACCGCAACGCCAGCCGCTATGAAACCGCCGTCGGCAAAATTCTTCACCGTTCGCTGCGCTGGATAATGATCTACGTCCTGCTGCTGGGGGGGATGGTGTTTCTGTTCCTGCATCTGCCAACGTCATTCCTGCCGCTGGAAGACCGCGGCATGTTTACCACGTCGGTGCAATTGCCCAGCGGTTCGACCCAGCAGCAAACCCTGAAGGTGGTCCAGCAGGCGGAAGACTATTTCCTGAAAAACGAAAAACAAAACGTCGAATCGGTGTTCGCCACCATCGGCTCCGGCCCCGGCGGCAACGGACAGAACGTAGCGCGTATGTTCGTTCGCCTGAAGGACTGGGACCAACGCGATCCGACAACCGGTTCCTCTTTCGCTATCATCGAACGCGCGACCAAAGCGTTTAACAAAATAAAAGAAGCTCGCGTCTTTGCCAGCAGCCCGCCGGCCATCAGCGGCCTGGGCAGTTCCGCCGGTTTCGATATGGAACTGGAAGACCATGCGGGCAACGGACACGAAGCGCTGATGGCCGCTCGCGATACCCTACTGGAGCTGGCCGCTAAAAATAACCAGCTGACCCGCGTTCGCCACAACGGCCTTGACGATAGCCCGCAGCTACAGGTGGATATCGATCAGCGCAAAGCCCAGGCGCTGGGCGTCTCCATCGATGATATCAACGACACCCTCCAGACCGCGTGGGGGTCAAGCTACGTCAACGACTTTATGGACCGCGGCCGCGTGAAGAAGGTCTATGTTCAGGCGGCCGCGCCGTATCGCATGCTGCCGGACGACATTAATCTATGGTACGTACGCAACAGCAGCGGCACGATGGTGCCCTTCTCCGCTTTCGCCACCTCCCGCTGGGAGACCGGTTCGCCGCGTCTGGAGCGCTACAACGGCTATTCAGCGGTAGAAATCGTCGGTGAAGCCGCGCCGGGCGTCAGTACCGGTACCGCGATGACAATTATGGAAGAGCTGGCCCGCCAGCTGCCAAACGGCTTTGGCCTTGAATGGACGGCGATGTCGTATCAGGAGCGCCTCTCCGGCGCGCAGGCTCCGGCGCTGTACGCCATTTCGCTGCTGGTCGTGTTCCTGTGCCTGGCGGCGCTGTACGAAAGCTGGTCGGTGCCGTTCTCGGTGATGCTGGTGGTGCCGCTGGGGGTCATCGGCGCCCTGCTGGCGACCTGGATGCGCGGTCTGGAAAACGATGTCTACTTCCAGGTGGGACTGCTGACGGTGATCGGTCTGTCGGCGAAGAACGCCATTCTCATCGTCGAGTTTGCCAATGAGCTGAATCAGAAAGGCGAGGACCTGCTTACCGCCACGCTCTCCGCCTGTCGCCAGCGTCTGCGGCCGATCCTGATGACCTCGCTGGCGTTTATCTTCGGCGTGCTGCCGATGGCCACCAGTACCGGTGCGGGTTCCGGCAGTCAGCATGCCGTTGGCACCGGGGTCATGGGCGGGATGATTTCAGCCACGGTGCTGGCAATCTTCTTCGTACCGCTGTTTTTCGTGCTGGTGCGTCGTCGCTTCCCGCTCAAGGAACGGCCGCAATAATCAGGATGCGCCCTGGCGATATGTCGCCGGGGCCAAATAACAGAAAAGGCGACCGGATGTGTCGCCTTTTTGATGTGGTCGCTTCAACTGCATTATTATTCTGCCTGTGAAATCGCCATGCTTTTATTGCGGAAATCTATTTACGAAGCATGCCTTCGATAAAGTCTTTCCAGTTCCCCAGTTCATGTTCAATCATAATAGCCTCTCTTATTATTATGGATGATTTTATGCAAATTCATTGATGGTTAAAAGCGCGTTTGCGCTATCGTTCTGATAACTCTAATTACCCCCTGCGGAATGATTTCTTTCGTTCGTAAGTACTATGAACCGATTCCGGGCATTTTAATGTGACCAACAGCAACAATTAGCAACATTTGTTCATCAGCCAGAAGCGCCTGGCGCCGCCTTATGGCCAACACTGGTCGCGCCCGTCGCTCAAAAAACAGCCAGAATGTAACGTTAAATATCTCTGGCGGGGAAAAACGATATTTATTAATGTAATTCACGTATTATTTATTCAGGGTTTATATATTCGGAAGATTCTTAGCTAATCATTTAATTCAACGGAAAAGGTTTAATCATGCTCACCATGTACGGGATAAAAAACTGCGACACCATTAAAAAGGCCCGCCGCTGGCTGGAAGCCCATCAGATAGAATATCGCTTTCATGATTATCGTGTCGATGGCCTGGATCGCAATTTATTAGACACCTTTATTGCCGAGCTCGGCTGGGAAGCGCTGCTCAACACTCGCGGTACGACCTGGCGCAAGCTGGACGAAACGGTTCGCACCGGTATCAATAACGCCGACGCCGCGGCGAAACTGATGCTGGAAATGCCGGCAATCATCAAACGCCCATTGCTCTGCGCGCCCGGTCAGCCTATGCTGCTGGGTTTCAGTGAATCAAGTTATCAGCAGTTTAACGAGGTGTAGTCTATGTCTTGCCCGGTCATTGAGCTGGCTCAGCAGCTTATTCGCCGCCCTTCCCTCAGCCCCGATGATGCGGGATGCCAGGCGTTAATGATTGAACGTCTGCGTGCGATTGGCTTTACCGTTGAACCGATGGATTTCGGAGATACCCAAAACTTCTGGGCCTGGCGCGGGCGCGGGGAAACGCTGGCGTTTGCCGGCCATACCGATGTCGTACCGTCGGGCGACGCCGATCGCTGGATTAATCCCCCCTTTGAACCCACCATTCGCGACGGCATGCTGTTTGGCCGCGGCGCCGCAGATATGAAAGGCTCGCTCGCGGCGATGGTGGTCGCGGCAGAACGCTTTGTGGCTCAGTATCCGAATCATAAAGGTCGTCTGGCCTTCCTGATTACTTCAGATGAAGAGGCCAGCGCCAAAAACGGTACCGTAAAGGTTGTTGAAGCGCTGATGGCGCGCAATGAGCGCCTGGATTATTGCCTGGTCGGCGAACCGTCCAGCACCGAAGTCGTCGGCGATGTCGTCAAAAACGGCCGTCGCGGCTCGCTGACCTGCAACCTGACCATTCACGGCGTACAGGGGCACGTGGCCTATCCGCATCTCGCCGATAACCCGGTTCACCGCGCCGCCCCGATGCTGGCGGAACTGGTGAACATCGAATGGGATAAGGGCAACGAATTCTTTCCGCCGACCAGTATGCAAATCGCTAACGTGCAGTCCGGGACCGGCAGCAACAACGTCATTCCCGGCGACATGTTCGTCCAGTTCAACTTCCGCTTTAGCACCGAGCTGACCGATGAAATGATTAAAGCGCGCGTCGTGGCGCTGCTGGAGAAATACGAACTGCGCTACAGCGTGGACTGGTGGCTCTCGGGGCAGCCGTTCCTGACCAGCCGCGGTAAGCTGGTTGATGCGGTGGTTAACGCTATTGAGCACTATAATGAAATAAAACCGCAGCTGCTGACTAACGGCGGCACGTCCGACGGGCGCTTTATCGCGCGTATGGGCGCGCAGGTGGTTGAACTGGGGCCAGTGAATGCCACCATTCATAAAATAAACGAGTGTGTGAATGCCGCCGACCTCCAGCTACTGGCGCGGATGTATCAACGCATTATGGAGCAGCTGGTCGCCTGACGGCATCAATAGAGAAGAGGTAAGCGCATGGATTGGCTATCGAAGTACTGGTGGGTCCTGGTGTTGGTATTTTTGGTGGGCGTGATGATCAACGTGATTAAAGATCTTACCCGCGTTGATCATAAAAAGTTTCTCAACAATAAACCGGATCTGCCGCCGCACCGCGACTTCAATGATAAGTGGGATGACGATGACGACTGGCCGAAGAACGACCCGTCAAAGAAGAAGTAACATCTTTTTTTGTTAGGTTTTCCCGGTAGCGCATCGCTGAGGAGGCAACGGGCTTACAGTCAGTCTGTGGGTCAAGTAGCCCGGACAGATACGCAGCATCGCCTCCGGCGAAATGATTCCACTCTGCTCCCTTTCCCCGGGGGCGGCGCTTAACGCGCCTTGCCCGGGCTACGGGTTTACAGCCCGTCTGCGGGCCGGTAGCCCGGACAGGCGCATCGCGCCGCCTCCGGATTTATTATTTATAGCGGTTCAATAATATCGCTGTCTTTCGGCGTGCTGCCGCTGAGCGCTTCGTCGAAATAGTGCTTCGGTACGGTAAAGCGCAGATGATCGAGAGCAAACTGCATGCTGCGATCGTCAATCGCGTGCCCCAGATCCTCAACGATATCCAGCGTCACATCCCCGCCGGCCTGCTGCAACGCCTCCTGCCCCGCAACCGCCCACGCCAGATCGATAACCCGATCTTCACCGCCGTGGATCAGGTGAATCGTGGTCGCGGTCGTCGCCGTCTCGGGCAGAGTCGCATAGCGGCCGTTGAAGGCAATCACCCGCGATGCCAGACCCGGTTCGGCTTTAATGCTTTCCAGCGACATAATCGCCCCCTGCGAGAAGCCGATCAGCGCCGTCGCCTGCGGGCTGACGCCGCTCTGTTGTTGCCAGTAGCGCACCGTTTCAATAAAGGTCGGCATAATCGCATCTACGCGCTGCTGGCGATTTTCTTCGCTGACGCCCTGGAGAGAAAACCACTGGCGTCCCGGAGCCGGGCCGCACGGCTCCGCGCCGCCGATGCTGACGATAAGCGCATCGGGAAAGAGCGGCGCAAACCAGCTACCGATTTGCCCCATGGCCACCGGGTTATCGCCGACGCCATGAAACAGCAGCAGCAGTTGCTGTGCAGGTGTTGCGGGGCTTTGAACAATAAAATGATCGTGTTTCATGGCTTTCTCCTTAATGTCTGCAAGGAAGTTTACGCCGCGGAGGGAATATGACCATGCCATTTAACTGATGAAGTTAGTTAAAAAATTGCAACATCTGAACCTGCCGGCGCAGGTCGTTGGCGCGGTTTTCATCCAGGCTAAGCAGCGCCTGCGCCGCCTCTTCGCGCAGCCTGGCCAGCAGCGCTTTCCGTCCGGATAAACCTAACGTTCGGCAAAGCGCGGTCTCATCCTGCTGCTGCAGGCGGGCCCGCAGCGCCGGAAGCGGCAGCGCCACCAGCATAAGCAGGCGATTGAGGCTACCCGCCGAGGTCAGCAGCGGACGATGGGCAAAAGCAAAACCCGCTACCTCCAGCCAGTCTTCTTCAGTAAGAATAGTCGCTTTCAGCGCCGTCAGCGGCACAGGTTCATCTCGCCACTCGCGCAGCCAGAATTCGTCGCGCTGCAGCCGTTGGGCTTCTTCGCTTGCCAGGAAATGTCCCGCTTCGCTGAGAGGATAGAGCGCCATCGCGGTGTAACAGCCGCTGCTGGCTTCCCGATGCGTGCCCAGCCGCACCAGCGTAAAACCGCAGCTTTGCCAGAAACGCCAAAGTTCGGGAGTATAGCCAAAACTGACTGAGAGATAATCCCGGTCCGCAGCCTGAGCCGCCGCCCGGGCCACCAGCCGCTGCCCCAGCCCCTCGCGCTGGCGAGCCGGATGCACGGCAATACGGCTGATGCGCAGGCCCGTCAACGTGGCCGCCAATGGGCTACCGCCATGCGCCGCCAGCGACTGCGCCACCAGATTTCCGCGCGGACGCCGATAGCCGGCCCATACCGCCCGGCTAAGCGACGGCTCAAGACCGCCCTCCTCCACCAGCCACAACGCCCCGGCGATGCGCTCGCCGCTATGGGCGCAGGTAAAATGCTGTCCTGGCGCATCCAGCATGCGCCGGAGATCCAGCGGCGACGTGCGATAGTGGGCCCCGGAGAGCAGCTGATACATCGCTTCCGGTAACGCAGGCTGCCGCCGCCAGCACTGCTGGCTGACGTTCTCCAGCGTGATATCGCCGCCTGGCGCATGCTGGAAGGTCTCATCATTGAACAGCAGCAGCTGTGCAATTGCCGCTTCCAGCGGACAGCCGCTAGCCCAGCGGATGGGCGTCGTGAGGCTAAACTGCCGTAGGTGCGCGAAGCTGGCGCAAAATTTAAGTAAAAAACCGCGTCCGGTCCCTTCATATCCCTGAACGGTGGTGATCAGCAGCGTTCTCGGGAAACGGGAAACAAGCTGGCGCAGCAGCGGCCCGGGGATGGCGGCAGCCTCGTCGACTATCAGCCATCCCGCTCGACGTCCGGACGCCAGTAATGCATCGGGCGCCATAAAGTTAACGCTCTCCCCGGCGAAAGCCGCCATCACCTCCGTCGCTCCGCGCGCCGGCGCGGTAACGATGGCGTCACCTTTTAACTGGCGGAGAAGCATTCCCGCGAGAGCGGACTTCCCTCGCCCGCGTTCGGCGGTCAACGCGGCAATACCGGGGGGGAAATCGGCCAGTTCGGCAAGAACGGCGGCCTGCTCCGCCTGCGGATGACCATCGGCGAAATGCCATCGCGGGCGCTCGGGAAATACGGGTACGACCCGTTCATGGCCCTGCCGCCAGAGAATGGACGCTTTATCCGCAACAATCTGTTGGCAAAAACGATAAACAAAGTTCGGCGTGGGAATGGGATCGGGAGCGTCGCTCCAGCGCCGGGAATCCGCATCAGGACGGGCCGGCCATTGGGCGAAGTCGGGGGTGAGCAATACCAGCCAGCTACCGGCGCGTAGCGTACCGGCTAACGCGGCGAAAGCGGCAACATCAAAGCCCGCGCGGGCATCGAAAAAGGCGTGCTGGTATTCGCGGCCAAGCAGCGATCTCAGATCTGCAGGCGGGACGTACGGCGCAGGCATCGGCTGTGGGCCAACCCACAGTCCGTCTCCGGCCAGCGCTGTGCGTATTTGTTGCGCCTGAAGCTGAGTCCAGGCATCGTCGCCGCTGAGAACCAGCAGACGACGAATGCCTTCGCGCGCCATCTGCGCCGTCAGACGACGCAGTTCATCCATGACAAAAGAGCATTACAGCGCATTGCCGAAGGTGTTGCACTGCGCCGGGTCGCCGCTATCGAAGCCGCGTTTAAACCAGGTATAGCGCTGCTGCGACGTTCCGTGGGTAAAGCTGTCCGGCACCACCCGCCCCTGGCTCTGCTGCTGCAGGCGATCGTCGCCAATCGCCTCTGCGGCATTCAGCGCTTCCTGGAGGTCGCCGGTCTCCATGTAGTCCTGCTTCTGCATGTTGTAGCCCCAGACGCCAGCGAAGCAGTCCGCCTGTAGTTCCATTTTCACCGACAGGCGATTCGCTTCCGCCTGCGAAGCGTTTTGCTGTAGCTGACGCACTTTCGATTCAATACCCAGCAGCTTTTGTACGTGGTGGCCAACCTCGTGGGCGATAACGTAGCCCTGTGCGAAATCGCCGCCGGCGCCAAGCTTGTTTCTCATCTCATCGTAAAATGACAGGTCGATATACACCGTGCTGTCCGCCGGGCAGTAAAAAGGCCCCATAACGGATTGACCGGTACCGCAGGCGGTCCGCGTCGCGCCGCGGTACATCACCAGTTTGGGCTGCGGATACTGGCGGCCCATATCTTTAAATATTGCTCCCCAGGTATCTTCCGTGTCCGCCAGAATCACCTTAGTGAATTTTGCGGCTTCTTCATCCTGCGGGCTGATGGAGCGTTGGGTGGTGGTTTGCTGCGGAGATACCGGCTCGCCGGTCAGCATGCCGGTTAAATCGACGCCGTAATAGCCCGCCACCAGAACAATAATCAGCAGCACAATGCCGCCTTTGCCGCTGGGGAGACGAAAACCGCCCCCGCCGCCCATTGGCGAACCAGATTGACTACGACGATCTTCAACATTGTCGCTCTCGCGACGTCCTTGCCAGCGCATAAGCACCTCAATTCATCATATTAACCAATGAATAAGATCGTAGGCGGTTCAGCGAAGGATTACCACAGGAAACAGCAAGAAGAGCGCCAGAAGAAGAAAACTTCTCCTGGCGTAGGGGATTAGTCGAGCTTCACGCCCAGGCGATGAGCGACTTCTTCGTAGGCTTCAATCAGGCCGCCGAGGCTCTGGCGGAAACGGTCTTTGTCCATTTTATCCATGGTCTTTTTATCCCACAGACGGCTGCCGTCCGGAGAAAATTCATCCCCCAGCACCACTTCGCCTTTGAACAGACCAAATTCCAGCTTGAAGTCCACCAGGATCAGGCCCGCATCGTCAAACAGCTTTTTCAGCACATCGTTAGCTTTGTAGGTCAGCTCCTGCATACGCGCCAGGTTCTCTTTGCTCACCCAGCCAAAGGTTTCGCAGTAGGATTCGTTGACCATCGGATCGTGCATGGCGTCGTTCTTCAGGAACAGGTCGAACAGCGGCGGGTTCAGCTCGATGCCCTCTTCAATCCCTAAGCGTTTCACCAGCGAACCGGCAGCGCGGTTACGCACCACGCACTCCACCGGCACCATATCCAGCTTTTTAACCAGACACTCGGTATCGGACAACAGCGCTTCCATCTGGGTCGGGATACCCGCTTCCGCCAGCTTGCTCATAATGAAATGGTTGAACTTGTTGTTCACCATGCCTTTACGATCGAACTGCTCAATGCGAGCGCCGTCCCCTGCTGACGTATCGTTACGGAATTCGAGTATCAACAGATCCGGGTTTTCGGTGCTGTATACCGTCTTCGCCTTACCACGATACAACTCAGCTTGCTTTTGCATCTTTGTCACTCCAGTGATGATTAACGATAAAAATTTGTGCTTTTCTGCCGACGCACACGTTTGCGTCACTATACATTAAAAAGGGCCGGATTGCTCCAGCCCTGTTAATTACTTACTTAATGCGGCCTGGAATACGGCAACCAGGGCATCATTTTGCGACTGCGTCAGAGTATGGCCTTTCGGGTCGATGAACTGCAGACTGCTGCGGTTATCGAGGTCCCCGACCTGCAATTTATAATCGCCGGACACCAGCTGTGGGTCGCGAGCACCCAGATCGGTCCAGCCGCTGTCGGAAAGCGGTTTATAGGTCACGGACAAGTTACCCTGAGAGCGAGAACTATCAGTTACCTTCATACCCACTTTTTCCAGCGCGCCCGGCAGGCGTTGCCATACCAGATTAAACGGTGCGCGAACGATCAGCATCGGCAGGCCGGTATCATCAGCCCCGCTCTGCACGTCGAAGGTTGCCCCGGCATTTTTCTGCGCGGCGTTCTGCGCGCTGGTCGCGTTCAGATCCAGACCTTCGGAAATGACGTTCAGCATGGCGGTACTGTAGCGCTGCAGCGAAGCCGGATCGGCAACAGGTTTACCTGCCTGCTCCAGATTCACCAGCTTCACGATCACCGCCTGCTGGTAGCCCTGCTGTTTAACTGAGATTTGATAGCGACCACGATACTGCTGGTCTTCATCGAGGCGATTCCATTCGACCCAGTCGGTATTCAGCGTCTGGCTGGCATCGTCGCGTTTAGCGATAGTGTAGTTTTTCGACTGCACGATGCTTGCCACCTGCGCCCACAGCGAACCGCTGCGCCCGTTTTCCACCATCAGCGTTGCGGTATCACCGTTAAACTGCGTGCGTGCGCCGCTGACCAGCGCCAGAGGCTGGGCTGGCGGACGAATATCCAGCGCTTTGCCTGTGTTACCGGTGCTGGTCGCAACCGGAATATTATAATCACCCACCTGAACCGGCAGAATCATACCTGCTGGCGCGTGAAGTTCACTAAGCGGCGTAGCCTGCAAATAGGCCTCGTCGCCGCTCACCTGACGCTTATAGCGCGAGTCAGAACTACAGGCCGCGAGGAGTAGAACCAGCGAAACACCCGCAACCTTCGCCAGGCGCGACTTCTGTACTGAGTAAGCCATCAAATCTCCCTAAACTTTACAGCAAACCGGCATGCTTCAGCGCTGCGGTAACAACCTTCGTACCGTTTTCGGTAATCGGGGTCATCGGCAGGCGTAGCGTATCGGTCGCCACAAGACCCAACGCCTTACAGGCCCACTTGACCGGGATAGGGTTGGGTTCGACAAATAATTTGGTATGCAATGGCATCAGACGCTGGTTAATCGCACGAGCTTCGGCAAATTGACCTGCTAGCGCCAGTCGGCACATCTCGGCCATTTCACGCGCCGCAACGTTTGTCGTTACGGAAATCACGCCATGGCCGCCTAGCTGCATAAAGTCCATTCCGGTCGCGTCATCGCCGCTCAGCAGAATAAAGTCATCTGAAACCAGCTCTTTGATCTGATGAACCCGGCTTAAGTTCCCCGTCGCTTCCTTAATACCGATAATATTTTTGATTTCCGCCAGACGACCAACGGTTTCAGGCAGCATATCGCAACCGGTACGGGAGGGCACATTATACAGAATTTGCGGCAGGTCAGTATGTTCTGCGATAGCTTTAAAGTGTTGGAAGAGTCCTTCCTGAGTCGGACGGTTGTAATAAGGCGTTACCGTCAGGCAGCCAACCACGCCGCTATCGTTAAATCTTTTAGTCAGGCTAATCGCCTCTGCGGTTGCATTGGCACCGGTACCGGCAATGACCGGGATACGCCCGTCGGCCAGTTCCAGCGTCTGCATGACCACGTCACCATGCTCTTCATGGCTCAATGTTGCGGACTCTCCGGTAGTGCCTACCGAAACAATCGCCGAGGTTCCGTTGGCGACATGGTAATCAATCAGTTTTTTCAGGCTTGACCGGCAAACGTTGCCGTTTTCATCCATCGGCGTGACAAGCGCTACAATACTTCCCGTAAACATGGGCCATCCTCAGAGCATAAGTGGGACAAGATTCTCAATGTTACGTTTGGTGCCGCAATAAAAGCAAGAGAGCCGATGCCATCAGGGATGTTGTATGCCGGTTTTTTTTATGCTTTCCTAACGTTACCTCACCTTTTTAAAGGAAGAACAGGTTTGACAGCCTCATTACAACACTATCTGGTTATTACCGCGTTGGGTGCTGACCGCCCAGGCATCGTGAATACGATCACTCGTCACGTCAGCAGCTGCGGCTGTAATATCGAAGACAGTCGGCTGGCCATGCTTGGCGATGAGTTTACGTTTATCATGCTGCTTTCCGGTTCGTGGAATGCGATTAACCTGATTGAATCAACTCTGCCGCTGAAAGGCGCCGAGCTGGATCTGCTTATCGTGATGAAGCGTACAACCGCAAGGCCGCCGCAGGCGATGCAGAATAGCGTCTGGGTTCAGGTTGAGGTGCCGGATTCACCGCACATCATTGAGCGATTCACGGCTCTGTGCGATACGTGGAAAATGAACATTGCCGAACTGGTTTCCCGTACTCAGCCGGGAGCGAACGATGATTCAGCACAGCTTTTTATTCAAATCACCGCCCACAGCCCGACTACGCAAAATGCATCAAATATCGAACAAGCGTTCAAAGCCCTATGTACAGAACTGAATGCACAAGGCAGTATTAACATCGTTAATTATTCACAGCATGATGAACAGGATGGAGTTTGAGTGATGAACCCACTGAAAGCCGGTGATATTGCACCGAAATTTAGCTTACCGGACCAGGACGGCGAGGAAGTAAATTTGACCGACTTCCAGGGACAGCGTGTTCTGGTTTATTTTTATCCCAAAGCCATGACCCCGGGCTGCACCGTACAGGCGTGCGGTTTACGCGATAATATGGACGACCTGAAAAAAGCAGGCGTTGAAGTTCTGGGAATCAGTACGGATAAACCAGAAAAACTCTCCCGTTTCGCCGAAAAAGAGCTGCTGAACTTCACTCTGCTGTCTGATGAAGATCATCAGGTGTGCGAGCAGTTCGGTATCTGGGGTGAAAAAACCTTTATGGGGAAAACCTACGACGGTATTCATCGTATTAGCTTCCTCATCGATGCCAATGGCAAAATCGAACATGTTTTTGATGACTTCAAAACCAGCAATCACCACGACGTGGTGCTGAACTGGCTGAAAGAAAACGCCTGACGCACGAGTAAACGCAAGACGCCGGGTCATCGCCCGGCGTCTTTTTTTAGGCCATTCTTTGCGGCTTCGCGCTAATGCTCGTCTTCCACTATCAGGCCATCCGGCCAGGCATGCACCACCGCTTTGATGAGCGTCGCCAGCGGGATCGCGAAGAACACTCCCCAGAATCCCCACAGACCACCGAAAATCACCACCGACAGAATAATGACCAGCGGATGCAGGTTAACGGCTTCCGAGAACAGTACCGGCACCAGCAGGTTGCCGTCCAGCCCCTGAATAATCAGGTAAACCGCAAACAGGCTCCAGAACTCGGTGCCCGCGCCAAACTGGAACAACGCCACGCCCACCACCGGAATAGTGACCACAAAGGCGCCGATATAGGGAATTAATACCGAGAATCCGACCAGTACCGCCAGCAGCAGCGAATAGTTAAGGCCAAAAAGGATAAAGCCAATCCACGTCGCCACGCCGACGACGATCATCTCCAGCACCTTACCGCGGATATAGTTGGTAATTTGCTGGTTCATCTCTTTCCACACCTGCCCGGCCAGGCCGCGGTTGCGCGGCAGCACCCGGCGCACGGCGTTAAGCATCTGCTCTTTATCTTTCAGCAGAAAGAAAACCATCAGCGGAACCAACACCAGGTAGACCGCCAGCGTCAGCAGCCCGACCAGGGAGGCCAGCGAATATTTCACCACCGAATCGCCGACGGTTAACATCCGGCTGCGCATGTTCTCCGCCATCGCGTCGATAATCCCGGCATCCATTAAGGCCGGATAACGGCGCGGCACCGTGGCGGCGAAATCGGAAAGCTTATTCAGCATTCCCGGCATATCGCGAATCAGATAAATACCCTGCTGCCAGGCAACAGGCATCACCACGAACGCCATCAGGAGCAGAATACCGACGAACAGAATCAGCACAACCGACGTGGCCCAGGTACGTGAAAAACCGATACGCTCCAGTCTGACGGTAGGCCACTCCAGCAAATAGGCCAGAACAATCGACACTAACAAAGGCGCCAGCAGGCCGCTGAAGAAAAACATAATGCCGAACCCGGCCAGCAAAATGACCAGCAGCGCTATCGCCTCCGGATCGCTGAACCGTCGACGGTACCACTGCATTAACATCTGAAGCATAAAACCCTTCCCTGAAGAGCAAAGCTGTAACAATCTCAGGAATTGTATCGAAATGTCACAAAAAAGACTTCGCTTTTTATGGGTAAAACCACAAACATTAATGACCGGGTGAATATCATATTTGCAACGCCGCGAACGACGGCTAAACTCGCTGAACCTGCTTGCGGTCAGGGAACATTACGCCGCACAATCGGTCAAACTGGCACACCTACATTACAGGACAGAGGTTATGTTCAGGCAGTTGAAGAAAACGCTGGTGGCGACCGTCATAGCGTCGCTGACGCTGGGTTCAATATTACCTGCTTTTGCCGACACCGCAGACACCCTGCCGGACATGGGCACCTCCGCAGGAAGCACGCTCTCCATCGGCCAGGAAATGCAGATGGGAGACTACTATGTACGCCAGCTGCGCGGCAGTGCGCCGTTAATTAATGACCCGCTGCTGGTGCAATATATTAACGGTTTAGGCATGCGCCTGGTCTCGCACGCCAATTCCGTGCGCACCCCGTTCCACTTTTATTTAATCAATAACGATCAGATTAACGCCTTTGCTTTCTTCGGCGGCAACGTGGTGCTGCACTCGGCCCTGTTCCGCTACTCGGATAACGAAAGCGAGCTGGCATCGGTCATGGCGCACGAAATTTCTCACGTTACCCAGCGCCACCTTGCCCGCGCCATGGAAGACCAAAAGCGTAACGCTCCGCTCACCTGGGTCGGTGCGCTGGGTTCAATTCTTCTGGCGATGGCCAGCCCGCAGGCCGGTATGGCCGCGCTGACCGGTACCCTGGCGGGTAGCCAGCAGGGAATGATCAGCTTTACCCGTCAAAACGAAGAAGAGGCCGACCGCATTGGTATTCAGGTCCTTCAGCGCTCTGGGTTCGACCCGCAGGCGATGCCGGCGTTTATGGGAAAACTGCTCGACGAGTCGCGCTACTCCACCCGTCCGCCGGAAATGCTGCTGACGCACCCGCTGCCGGAAAGCCGGCTTGCCGACGCCCGCAACCGCGCGAATCAAATGCGCCCGGTTGTCGCACAGTCCTCAGCTGACTTCTATCTGGCGAAAGCCAGAACGCTCGGTATGTACACTTCCGGCGATAATAAGCTGGGCAATGACCTGCTGAGCAGCTGGGAAAAAGGCAATATTCGCGAACAGCACGCCGCCCAGTACGGTCGCGCTCTGTTGGCAATGGGCAACAACAACTACGATCTGGCGCGCAAAACGCTACAGCCGTTGCTGACCGCAGAACCGCAGAACGCCTGGTATCTCGACCTGGCCACCGATATCGACCTCGGGCAAAAAAGAGCGACAGACGCGATTAACCGCCTGAAAAGCGCTCGCGAACTGCGCACCAACCCGGTGCTGCAGCTCAACCTCGCCAACGCCCTGCTGGAAGGAGGACAACCGGCGGAAGCCGCGAATATCCTTAACCGCTACACCTTTAATAATAAAGACGACATCAACGGTTGGGAGCTGCTGGCGCAGGCGGAAGCCAAACTGGGCAATCGCGATCAGGAGCTGGCTGCCAGAGCAGAAGGGATGGCGCTGGTAGGCCGCCTCGATCAGGCGATTACCCTGCTCAGCAGCGCCAGCTCGCAGGTGAAATTAGGCAGCTTACAGCAGGCCCGCTACGATGCGCGTATCGATCAGCTGCGCCAGCTGCAGCAACGCTTTAAACCGTACCAGAAAATGTAAGGAGATCTCATGTCCGATACGGTCAAAATCTATCACAACCCGCGCTGCTCCAAGAGCCGCGACACGTTGAGCCTGCTGAAGGCTAACGGTATCGACCCTGAAGTGGTGCTCTATCTGGAGACGCCGCCGGATGCCGCCACGCTGCGCCAGCTGCTGAAGATGTTAGGGATGGCCAGCGCGCGCGAGTTAATGCGCCAGAAAGAAGATCTCTATAAATCGCTGGATCTCGCTAATCCGCAGCTCAGCGAAGATGCGCTGATCCAGGCAATGATCGATAATCCAAAACTGATTGAGCGCCCTATTGTCGTCAGCCACGGCGAGGCCCGTATCGGCCGCCCGCCGGAGCAGGTACTGGAGATCGTTAACTAGCATCATTCTGCCGCGGTTGGCTTCGGAAACCGCGGCCCGCTACAGCTTGAGGATCTCTTTGACGAAAGGAATGGTCAGCTTGCGCTGGGCGGTTATAGAAGCGCGATCGAGCTGATCGAGCGTCATAAACAGCGAGCGCATTTCACGATCCAGGCGCTTGAGGAGGAACCGGCAGACGTCTTCCGGCATTTCAAAGCCGCGCAGCCTCGCCCGCAGCTGAAGCGCCTGGAGCTTATCTTCATCCGATAGCGGCTGCAGCTTGTAGATTTGTCCCCAGTCGAGGCGCGAGGCAAGATCCGGCAGGCCCAGCTTGAGCTGGCGCGGCGGTCGATCGCCGGTGATCAGCAGCCGGGTTTTACCGGATTCGAGGATGCGGTTGTAGAGGTCGAAAATCGCCATTTCCCACAGCTCATCGCCCGCCACGCATTCAATATTGTCGATGCAAACCAGCGATAGCTGCTCCATTCCGTCCAGCACTTCAGGAACAAACCACGTCCGTTTATCCAGCGGCACATAGCCCACCGCATCCCCGCGCTGGGAAAGTTCCGCGCATGCTGCGTGCAGGAGATGGCTGCGCCCCGCCCCTTCGCGTGACCAGATATAGATGTATCCGCTATGCTCCTGCCGCAGCACATTTTGCAGGGCGGCAAGAAGAGAAGGGTTATCACCCGGCCAGAAACTTGCGAAAGTTTCATCATCGGGAAGATACAGTGGCAAAGAGAGCTGTGCCGGTGCGTTCAGATGGACCTCAACATAGGCTTTCAGAAAAACGCGGAGAGTTTAGCACAGAAATACGCAAGGAGAGAACCGGGCAGGATTGCCGCCCGGTATAAGGATCAATGTTTTGCTTCTTCGCTATCGGCAGCGTCGAGAACGACCTCTTCCGGACGCAAGACGCCGATCAGTTTAAAGATCAGACTCAGGCCGACGCCAACAATCGTCGCCAGCGCCATGCCTTTCAGTTCGGCGGCGCCGATATGCACTTTTGCACCGCTCACGCCGATAATCAGGATGACGGAGGTCAGAATCAGGTTCTGCGCCTTGTTGTAATCGACTTTTGATTCGATCAGCACGCGAATACCCGATGCGCCAATCACTCCGTACAGCAGCAGAGAGACGCCGCCCATTACCGGCAGCGGGATAATCTGGATCGCCGCCGCCAGCTTGCCGACGCAGGAGAGCAGAATCGCGATGATCGCCGCGCCGCCGATAACCCAGGTACTGTAAACGCGGGTAATCGCCATCACGCCAATGTTCTCGCCGTAGGTGGTGTTCGGCGTGGAGCCAAAGAAGCCGGAGATCACCGTGGAGAGACCGTTGGCAAACATTGAACGATGCAGGCCCGGATCGCGGATCAGATCTTTTTTGACGATATTGGCCGTTACCACCAGATGCCCAACGTGCTCGGCGATCACCACCAGCGCGGCTGGAAGAATGGTGAAAATCGCAAACCATTCAAAGCGCGGGGTGTAGAAGGTCGGCAGCGCGAACCAGTGAGCCTCGGCGATGGGCGTCGTATCGACAACGCCCATTACGAAGGAGAGCGCGTAGCCAACCAGGACGCCGATTAAAATCGGGATAATCGCCAGGAAACCGCGGAACAGCACCGAACCGAAGACCGTCACCGCCAGCGTCACCATCGAAATGATGATGGTTTTGCTGTCCGGCGATTGTCCCTCTGCGGGCAGCAGACCGGCCATATTCGCCGCGACGCCCGCCAGCTCCAGCCCGATAACCGCAACAATCGCGCCCATCGCCGCCGGGGGGAACATCACATCAAGCCAGCCGGTGCCGGCTTTTTTGACAATAAAGGAGACGATGCAAAACAGCACGCCGCACATGATAAAGCCGCCGAGAGCGACTTCGTAGCCCAACGGTAGCAAAAGCAGTACCGGAGAAATAAACGCAAAGCTCGATCCCAGATAAGCCGGGATTTTGCCTTTGCAGATGAAAAGGTATAACAGCGTTCCGATGCCGTTAAACAGCAGTACCGTGGCCGGATTGATGTGAAACAGAACGGGCACCAGTACCGTTGCGCCAAACATGGCGAACAGATGTTGCAAACTAAGCGGGATTGTCTGTAAAAGCGGCGGTCTTTCACTCACCCCGATAGCACGGCGCGTCATGGCATTTTCCTCTGAGAGTCGTTTGTTGATTGCTGTTGGTGTGTTTTATTCAAAAAAAAGCCGACTCTTAAAGTCGGCTTTTTCTACTTCATCGTTTATTTCGTACCAAAAATCTTATCGCCGGCATCGCCGAGCCCCGGAATAATGTATCCGTGCTCGTTCAGGCCCTGGTCGATGGACGCGGTATACAGCTCAACGTCCGGATGCGCTTTCTCCAGCGCGGCGATACCTTCCGGCGCGGCCACCAGAACCAGCACCTTAATGCTGGAGCAGCCGGCTTTTTTCAGCAGGTCGATGGTGGCGATCATCGAGCCGCCGGTTGCCAGCATCGGGTCAACCACCAGCGCCATGCGTTCGTCGATATTGGATACCAGCTTCTGGAAGTAAGGAACCGGCTCAAGGGTCTCTTCGTTACGATAGATGCCTACCACGCTGATGCGCGCGCTTGGCACGTGCTCAAGCACGCCTTCCATCATCCCCAGACCCGCGCGCAGAATCGGCACAACGGTAATTTTTTTACCCTTGATCTGCTCAACTTCTACCGGGCCGTTCCAGCCTTCGATGGTCACTTTTTCAGTCGCCAGATCGGCGGTGGCTTCATAAGTCAGTAAGCTGCCAACTTCTGAGGCGAGTTCACGGAAGCGTTTGGTGCTGATGTCGTGCTCACGCATCAGGCCCAGCTTGTGTTTGACGAGTGGGTGTTTCACTTCCACGATCTTCATTCTCTTTCTCCTCTGAGGGGCAGCCACAAAAAAAATCGACGGATTATACCGCTATTCGTTTAACGGACAATATTTTTTTGTTTGATATTGATCAAGCTATCCTCTCTCAATTAACAGGATACTTCAAATTCAAGTGGTTATGGATAACGACTCATCAATACCGAATATGAAACTCTCCTTCGAAGATGTCCTGGTCGGCGGCTATAAGATATGCCTGATGATTTTTACGCTGTGGCTGGGTTGGGTAATTTTTGATGAAGTCAAAATGCAGCGGGATGCAGTAACAACTTTAGCACAAGTGGCCAAAGCATCCAGCGCCAGCGCCTATGAAAGCGCGTTTGAAGGCGAGTGTTATTTGCACGGTCGTTCGGCGAATTGCCGGGATAGAAATTCTCTGGTCATTAACTACCAGGCAGGCGGTAACAATTACCAGGCAGAATTGAGCAATATTCTCTCTCCCCCCGGTGAGCATCCATCAATATGTATTAATTATGTAAAAAACAGTCCTGACATTGTAAAATGCTGCGAGAGTCGTTGGTTCAACCAGCATAAAGATTATGTCATTGCGCCGCTTATTTTCTGGTCGTTTAACCTTATTGGCGCATTTTTCATCGCCGTATTCTACGCCGGGGAAAAAATTAAACGGCAGTTTGCTGATAATAAAAGCGGAAACATGGAACTGGTCGCGCCTGAGCACAATACAGATATCGTCCCCAGTCAGCCCGCCGTGGCTAAAAATAAGAACAAAAAAAGAAGCGGTCGGCGCAAACCGACCGCCAAAAGCGGATTTAAAGCTCGCGTCCGTTAGATGCAATCACCTTTTGATACCAGGCAAAAGATTTCTTGCGGCTACGCGCCAGGGTGCCCTTACCTTCATTGTCTTTATCTACATAGATAAACCCGTAGCGTTTTTTCATCTCGCCGGTACCTGCGGAGACCAGATCGATACAGCCCCACGGGGTGTAGCCCATCAGGTCGACGCCATCCTCAACAACCGCTTTTTTCATCTCGGCGATATGGGCGGAGAGATAGTCGATACGATACTGGTCATCTACCGAACCGTCCGCTTCGCGCACGTCAATGGCGCCAAAGCCGTTCTCCACAATAAACAGCGGCAACTGATAATGGTCCCAGAACCAGTTCAGGGAGTAGCGCAGCCCGACCGGATCAATCTGCCAGCCCCAGTCTGACTTCTGCACGTACGGATTGGAAACCAGGCTGGTGGTTTCGTCATAATCCAGCAGCGGATTGTCATCCGTTGCTTTCGTGGCAAACGACATATAGTAGCTAAAGCCAATATAATCGACGCAGCCCTGAGTCAGCGCCGCGCGGTCTTCTTCGGTGATATCCAGTTTAAAACCGCGGCGCTCGAAGTAGTTCAGCAGGTGCTGCGGATATTTGCCGCGCACGTGAACGTCGGTAAACCAGTAGCGGCGATGCATGGCGTTCATCGCCATCATCATATCGTTGGGCGCGCAGCTCAGCGGGTAAATAGGACACATGGCGATCATGCAGCCCACCTGCAACGACGGGTTAATTTCGCGGGCGGCCTTAACCGCCAGCGCGCTGGCGACCAGCTCATAGTGCGCTGCCTGATACATCACCGGCTCACGGTCTTCACCCGGCAGATACTTCAGTCCGGAGTTAGTAAACGGGGCAAAATCTTCGTGGAAATTGGCCTGGTTATTGATCTCATTAAAGGTCATCCAGTACTTCACTTTATGCTGGTAGCGGGTAAACACCACCCGGGCAAAGCGGACGAAGAAATCAATCAGCTTACGGTTACGCCAGCCGCCGTACTCCGTCACCAGATGGTACGGCATTTCGAAGTGGGAGAGCGTAATCACCGGCTCAATGCCGTGCTTCAGGCACTCGTCGAACAGGTCATCGTAAAACTGCAGGCCGGCTTCGTTAGGTTCTTGCTCATCGCCCTGCGGGAAGATCCTCGTCCAGGCAATGGAGGTGCGGAAACACTTGAAGCCCATTTCGGCAAACAGCTGAACGTCGTCTTTATAACGATGGTAGAAATCAATCGCCTCGTGGTTGGGATAGTTTTTCCCTGGCAGGACGCCATCAGTGATTTCGCGCGGTACGCCGTGCGCGCCTGCGGTCATCACATCGGCGACGCTCACCCCTTTACCGCCCTCTTTCCAGCCGCCTTCCAGCTGATGCGCCGCTACCGCACCGCCCCACAGAAAACCTTCTTTAAATCCAGACATGTTCTCTCCCTATGCGCAGTCGCCGCTCTGCGACCGGTGTTGCTGATTGAAATGGTAAACCGCGCCTACCAGCCCGGCATCGTTGCCGTGGCTGACGGTGTCGAGATACTCCGCAATGCCAAACCAGGCCAGATGCTCGCGCAGCAGCGCCAGAAATCCCGGTCGTTCCACAATTCCACCGCCGATCAAAATCGTTTGCGGATCGAATAAGTTAACGAGGTTGTAAAGCCCGGTACCCAGGCCGTTAAAGAACTCAGCGACCAGCCGTCGACAGGTCGCGTCGCCCGCATCGTAGCGGTCAAAAATCTCTTCGCCGGTGACGTCATCCAGCGCTTTGCCGAGATGCTCAGCGTAGCGATGGCGCAGCACGCGCAGCGTGCAGTTTTCGTTCATCGAATAGCGCCGCACATCGCGGGTGCCCGGACGCGCGGTTTGCATATAACCGAATTCGCCGGCGCGGAAACGTGCGCCGTGGACCAACTGGTTATTACAGAAAATCGCCCCGCCGATGCCGGTGCCGATGGTCAGGACCAGGAAGTTGCTCATGTCGGCGGCTTTACCCCGCCAGCGCTCGGCCAGCAGCACGCAGTTAGCATCATTTTCAATGGCGACGGGCAATCGCACCTGCTGCTCAAGCCAGGCCTTGATAGCGAAGTTATCGAACTTACGGATGGCGCCGCCCATTTCGATAAAGCCGGTGTGCGGATTAACGTAGCCGGGAGCGCTGATCGCCACTCCTTTACATTCCGGGTGAGCGGCGATCCACGCCAGCATCGCCTGCAGGATCTGGTCGCCATCGCTGTCGATAAGGGTCTGCTTTCCTTTATCCAGCAGCTCGCCTTCGCGCGTCATTACCCCCATTTTTAACGCCGTGCCACCGATATCGAATGCGGCAATTTTCATCCTCAGCTTTCCTCCAGAATCCATCAAATTCTCGGTTTATCTCGCGTAGCAGCAGGAAAGAAACCGGTTTCAGTGGCATGATGATTATTCCTGAGAACGCTGGCAAGCAGAAGAATGTACCCGGTTTCATTTTCGTGAACGGTATCAAATTTGCGCACTTATCGGCCGTTTTACATCGACTGCAAAGCAGGCTCGCAAACGTTTGCTTTCCCTGTTAGAATTGCGCCGTTTTTTATTGCTACCGCAAACGCGTGGAGACTTCGCAGTGACCGATAAAACCTCTCTCAGCTATAAAGATGCCGGCGTGGATATTGATGCAGGCAACGCTCTCGTCGACCGTATTAAGGGCGTGGTGAAGAAAACTCGCCGCCCGGAAGTGATGGGTGGACTGGGCGGATTCGGCGCGCTGTGCGCGCTGCCGCAGAAGTATCGCGAGCCGGTTCTGGTCTCCGGCACCGACGGCGTCGGCACCAAGCTGCGTCTGGCGATGGACCTGAAGCGCCACGACACTATCGGTATCGACCTGGTCGCCATGTGCGTAAACGACCTCGTGGTTCAGGGCGCCGAGCCGCTGTTCTTCCTTGATTACTACGCGACCGGCAAACTGGATGTTGATACTGCGGCGAGCGTAATCAGCGGCATTGCCGAAGGTTGTCTGCAGTCAGGCTGCGCGCTGGTGGGCGGCGAGACGGCGGAAATGCCGGGCATGTATCACGGAGAAGATTATGACGTGGCTGGTTTCTGCGTCGGCGTGGTAGAAAAGTCAGAAATTATCGACGGCAGCAAAGTAGCCGATGGCGATGTGCTGGTGGCGCTGGCCTCCAGCGGACCGCACTCTAACGGCTACTCTCTGGTACGCAAAATTATCGAAGTCAGCGGCGTTGACCCGCAAACCACCGATCTCAACGGCAAACCGCTGGCTGACCACCTGCTGGCCCCGACCCGCATTTATGTGAAGTCCGTGCTCGACCTGATTGCCAACGTAGACGTGCACGCTATCGCCCACCTGACCGGCGGCGGCTTCTGGGAAAATATCCCGCGCGTCCTGCCGGACAACACCCAGGCGGTCATTGATGAATCTTCCTGGCAGTGGCCGGAAGTGTTCAACTGGCTGCAAACCGCGGGTAACGTCAGCAGCCACGAAATGTATCGCACCTTTAACTGCGGCGTCGGCATGGTAATCGCGCTGCCGGCAGACGCGGCGGATAAGGCGATTGCCTTCCTGAACGACAAAGGTGAAAACGCGTGGAAAATAGGGTATATCAAAGCCTCTGATTCCGAACAGCGTGTGGTCATTGAATGAAAAACATCGTGGTGCTGATTTCCGGCAACGGTAGCAACCTGCAGGCGATTATCGACGCCTGCGCCCGGAAAAAAATCAACGGCACCCTGCGTGCAGTCTTCAGCAACAAGGCCGACGCGTTCGGCCTTGAGCGCGCGCGCGCGGCGAATATTCCGGCTCACGCTCTCGCCGCCAGCCAGTTTGCCAACCGGGAAGCCTTCGATCGCGAGCTGATGCACGAGATCGACGCCTATGCGCCGGATCTGGTGGTACTGGCCGGCTATATGCGTATTCTTAGTCCGGCTTTTGTCGCCCACTATCAGGGGCGGATGCTGAATATCCACCCTTCCCTGCTGCCAAAATATCCGGGGCTGCATACCCATCGCCAGGCTCTGGAAAATGGCGATGAGGAGCACGGGACGTCGGTGCATTTCGTGACCGATGAGCTGGACGGCGGTCCGGTGGTATTGCAGGCAAAGGTGCCGGTTTTCGCTGAAGATACCGAAGACGACATTACCGCCCGCGTACAGGCGCAGGAACACGATATCTATCCCCTGGCTATTAGCTGGTTTGTCGACGGCCGCCTGCGCGCGGAGGGCAACGAAGCCTGGCTTGATGAAGTGAAGCTACCGCCGCAAGGCTACGCTGCCGAAGAGTAACCTCCCGCCCTGCGTTTATCCACGCGGGGCTTTTTTTTGATTAAAATCGTTTAACAATCAAATATATTGGAGAAATAATTCTTCTTACTGTCATATTGTTGTGACAGAGTGAATCGCTATGCGGAAAATTTCGTCATAATAGTCTATGTCCTGTGAGTAAAACGGAGTGTGAGCTGTAATGGGCCAGGAAAAGCTATACATCGAAAAAGAACTCAGCTGGTTATCCTTCAACGAGCGCGTACTTCAGGAAGCGGCGGACAAAAGCAATCCGCTGATCGAGCGCATGCGTTTTTTGGGGATTTACTCCAACAACCTCGATGAATTTTACAAGGTGCGCTTTGCCGAACTGAAGCGCCGCATCATCATTAGCGAAGAACAAGGCAGTACCGCACACTCTCGCCATCTGCTGGGAAAAATCCAGGCTCGCGTGCTCAAGGCCGATCAGGAGTTTGACGGTTTATACAATGAGCTGCTGCTGGAGATGGCGCGTAACCAGATTTTCCTGATTAACGAACGCCAGCTCTCCGTCAACCAGCAGTCCTGGCTGCGCAACTACTTCAAGCTGTATCTTCGTCAGCACATTACGCCGATCCTGATTAACCGCGAAACGGATCTGGTGCAGTTTCTGAAGGATGATTACACCTATCTGGCCGTCGAGATTATTCGCGGGGATAGCATCAATTACGCGCTTCTCGAGATTCCATCAGACAAGGTGCCGCGTTTTGTGAATCTGCCGCCGGAAGCGCCGCGCCGTCGCAAGCCAATGATTCTGTTAGACAACATTCTGCGCTATTGTCTGGATGATATCTTCAAGGGCTTTTTCGATTACGATGCGCTGAATGCCTACTCGATGAAAATGACGCGTGATGCCGAATACGATCTGGTGCATGAGATGGAATCGAGCCTGATGGAACTGATGTCCTCCAGCCTGAAGCAGCGTCTGACCGCCGAGCCGGTGCGCTTCGTTTATCAGCGCGATATGCCGGACGCGATGGTCGAAATGCTGCGCGACAAGCTCTCCATCTCTAACTACGACTCTATGCTGCCGGGCGGTCGTTACCACAATTTTAAAGACTTTATCGGCTTCCCCAACGTCGGCAAAGCCAATCTGGTGAATAAACCGATGCCGCGTCTGCGCCATCTGTGGTTCGATAAATTCCGTAACGGCTTTGATGCAATTCGCGAACGCGACGTGCTGCTTTATTATCCGTACCACACTTTCGAACACGTGCTTGAGCTGCTGCGCCAGGCCTCTTTCGACCCGAGCGTGCTGGCCATCAAAATCAACATCTACCGCGTAGCGAAAGATTCACGAATCATCGACTCGATGATTCACGCCGCCCACAACGGTAAGAAAGTAACCGTGGTCGTGGAGCTACAGGCGCGTTTCGATGAAGAAGCCAATATTCACTGGGCTAAACGCCTGACCGAAGCTGGCGTGCACGTCATTTTCTCCGCCCCGGGTCTCAAAATTCACGCCAAGCTGTTCCTGGTTTCGCGTAAAGAGGGTGATGAAGTCGTGCGCTATGCGCACATCGGTACCGGCAACTTCAACGAAAAAACCGCGCGTCTGTACACCGACTATTCGCTGCTGACCGCCGATGCGCGCATCACCAATGAAGTCCGCCGGGTATTTAACTTTATCGAAAACCCCTATCGTCCGGTCAGCTTCGATTACCTGCTGGTATCGCCGCAAAACTCGCGCCGACTGCTTTATGAGATGATCGATCGCGAGATCGCCAACGCGCAAAATAGTCAGCCATCAGGAATCACCCTGAAGCTGAACAATCTGGTCGATAAAGGCCTGGTAGACCGCCTTTACGCCGCCTCCAGCTCAGGCGTTCCGGTTAATTTGCTTATTCGCGGCATGTGCTCGCTGATCCCTGGCCTCGAAGGAATCAGCGAAAATATACGCGTCATCAGCATTGTTGACCGTTTCCTTGAGCATGACCGCGTTTATTGCTTTGAAAACGGCGGCGATAAGCAGGTTTGGCTATCGTCCGCGGACTGGATGACGCGCAATATTGACTATCGTATCGAAGTGGCCGCGCCGCTGCTGGATCCGCGTCTGAAACAGCGCGTACTCGATATTTTCGATCTCCTCTTCAACGATACGGTCAAAGCACGCTATCTTGATAAAGAACTGAGTAATCGCTACGTGCCGCGCGGCAATCGCCGCAAAGTGCGCGCACAGATGGCGATATACGACTACCTCAAATCACTTGAACAGCCCGATTAACCTATGCCAATAAACGAAAATGCCCCTCGGCCGCAGGAGTTCGCTGCGGTCGACCTCGGTTCGAACAGTTTTCATATGGTGATCGCCCGTGTCGTTGACGGAGCAATGCAGATCATCGGTCGTCTGAAACAGCGCGTACATCTGGCCGACGGCCTGGATGAAAACTCTGTACTGAGCGAAGAGGCTATTGCGCGCGGGCTGAACTGCCTGTCGCTATTCGCCGAGCGCCTGCAGGGTTTTGACCCATCCAGCGTCTGCATCGTCGGCACGCACACGCTGCGCCAGGCGACAAACGCCGCAGAATTCCTCAAGCGCGCGGAGCAGGTCATCCCCTACCCGATTGAAATCATCCCCGGCAATGAAGAAGCGCGTCTGATTTTTATGGGCGTTGAGCATACGCAGCCGGAACGAGGCCGTAAGCTGGTCATCGATATCGGCGGCGGCTCTACCGAGCTGGTTATCGGCGAGGATTTCGAACCTCGCCTGGTGGAAAGCCGCCGTATGGGCTGCGTGAGCTTCTCTCAGGCCTATTTTGCTGGCGGCGTCATCAATAAAGAGAATTTCCAGCGCGCGAGACTTTCAGCCGTGCAGAAGCTGGAAACGCTGGCCTGGCAGTTCCGCATCCAGGGGTGGAACGTAGCCCTGGGCGCGTCCGGCACCATTAAAGCCGCTCACGAAGTGCTGGTGGCGATGGGCGAGAAAGACGGGTTCATCACTCCCGAGCGCCTCGAGATGCTGGTCGAAGAGCTGTTGAAGTATAAAAACTTCGACTCGCTGAGCCTGCCCGGGCTGTCTGAAGATCGAAAAGCCGTTTTTGCGCCCGGTCTGGCTATCCTGTGCGGGGTATTTGACGCGCTGGCGATTAAAGAGCTGCGCTTGTCCGACGGCGCGCTGCGCGAGGGCGTCCTGTACGAGATGGAAGGACGTTTCCGTCATCAGGATATCCGTAGCCGCACCGCGCAAAGCCTGGCGAACCAGTACAACATCGACCGTGAGCAGGCGCGACGCGTCCTGGAGACCACCACGCATATTTATGAGCAATGGCAGGAGCAGAATCCCAAGCTTGCCAATCCGCATCTGGCGGCGCTGCTGAAATGGGCAACCATGCTCCATGAAGTTGGCTTAAACATTAACCACAGCGGCATGCACCGTCATTCGGCTTATATTCTGCAACATAGCGATCTGCCGGGCTTTAATCAGGAACAGCAAATGCTGATGGCCACCCTGGTTCGCTATCACCGTAAAGCGATTAAGCTGGATGATTTGCCGCGTTTTACGCTGTTTAAGAAAAAGCAGTTTCTGCCGTTGATTCAGCTGCTGCGCCTTGGCGTGCTGTTGAATAACCAGCGCCAGGCGACGACCACGCCGCCGACCCTCACGCTGAAAACCGAGGCCAACCACTGGACGCTGACCTTCCCGCACGACTGGTTTAGCCAGAATGCGCTGGTACTGCTCGATCTGGAAAAAGAGCAGGAGTACTGGGAAGGCGTACCTGACTGGTGGCTAAAAATCAGCGAGGAAGAGAAGCCTGGCGCGGCCAGCTAGTTTATCTCACGCGGGCCGGACTTCCGGCCCGTTGTTCTATCAAGCCATAACCAGCGCCTCAAGCGGCGCTGGTCTGCCAATCTCGTAGCCCTGCATATAGTCAATCCCCAGCGAAATCACCGCCTGGCGAATCTCCGGCGTTTCGACATATTCGGCCACTACCTGCATGTTTCTCATCCGGGCCAGCAGGCAAATGGAAGCAACGGCTTGATAGTCCAGACTGCTGGAGACCAGATTACGAATAAAACTGCCGTCAATTTTCAGCAAATCCGCATTCATCGTTTTCAGCCGCGCGTAGCTGGCATAACCGGTGCCAAAATCATCAATTGCCACCCGGCATCCCAGCTCCTGAAGCTGCGCCAGGGTTTTACGCGCCTGTTCCGGATTTGTCAGTGAATGGTTTTCAGTCAGCTCAAAAATAATCTGCCAGGGCTCAATGTCGTAATGCTCCAGCAGCGCTTGCACCTGTTGATGAAAATGGCTGTTGCTCACTGAAAAAGGTGAGATATTTATCGCCAGACGCATTCCCGGCAGCTTCTTGCGCTGCTTGTCCATAAACATAAGCGTATGTTCGAGTACCCAGCTATCAATACGCGCCGAGAAGCCAAACTCGTGTGCTACCGGTAAAAAGATATCCGGCATGACGATTTCATCATTGTCGTTCAACATCCTGAGCAGGACTTCGTGGTAGCTATCCCCGCGGATGCCGACAATCGGCTGCGCCATCAGGAGGAACCGATCCTGATCAAGCGCCTTCACCAGCTGATTCATTATCGCGACTTTGTCTTTCAGCTCTTGCTGCAGATTGATGGCGCCGCGGCGCTGTAAGTTTTCAGGGCTTCCGGTCGCCAGAGAAAGGTCGGCCGCGCTGTTGAGTTCGCCAAGCAGCAAATGCAGATGCATCACCGGCGAGCGAACGTTGCAATAGCTGAATCCCACGGGCGGCTGCAGCGGCATACCATTCCAGACAAAACGAAATTTTTTGAGGTGCTCATAGAGCTGGGGAATGCGCTGCTGATGGCCTTCACTGTTCAGATGAACCACCAGCTCATGCCCTGCCATCTGGTAGATATCCTCCCCAGGGCGCAGTAACTCGCTGAGCGACTCGGCCAGCAGCTGCTTGTACTGAATACGCAACAGAACACCGTAGTGGCGGCCCAATATTTCCAGTTCAGGAATGCGCAGGAAACACAGCACGGACCAGGAGGATTTATTTAACGCCCGACTCAGCGCCCGGATATTAGGCAAGCGAACGACCGGATCGATGAAGGCCATCCGACGCATGCGCGAGTAAAAAACTCGCTGCTGCGTCGCCAGCATTGCCATATAGGCGATAATAAATGAAAACACCAGATAGCTGGAGGAGGTGATCGCCAGCTGATTGTTATAAATCGGGGAATGCGGGAGATATTGATAGTGAAAGTGAATAATAATAATTAAAACAAGTGACCAGACTAATGAAATAAAGCGATAGCCAAAGCGCATCGCCCCCCATAACATCACCGGCATCAGCAAGGATAACGTATAATTTGTACTGAATATGGTGCTCGTACTATTCAGCGGCATCAATAGAAGGAATAATAGAATTATCAGCACCACTGCCCATATAACAAATTCAAAGCGCTTTATTTTTGGGTCGATCTGTAAGCGAATTTGCGATATAAACCCGCGGATATAAAGCGGATTGCGGATAGTTCGAATAACGAAGTAGCACAACGGCACGCCGGTTAAACATCCCGCCATCAGGGCCTGAAAGGTGATAAGCGAACGCAAACTTAAGGGATTGACCCCTATCAACCCGGTAGCGCGTGGATGAATGCCCAGATACTCGGCCAGCTGCGACAGGATAAGAAAGATCAGGGACGGCAACAGCATCTGCCAGAACAATCGCTGAGGCATCAGACTTACGTTGCCATGCGAGATTTGCTGCCTTCGCGGGACAAAAACGCGATAACCGCCCCAGCATAAAACGGTCGGAATAAGAAAATGGAAAATGACGCCGATAGTATCTTCCAGCGACATGCCGCGCGTAATGGAAAGCAACAACCCGAGAACGATCCCCGGTAATGCGGCCCAGCCGAAAAACAGCATCAGGCTCAGTACTAGCGCCAGGGGTAAATAGTAAAGAGAGACTTCATTACCATCCAGCAACGCAACGGTATTAGCCCATCGTGACACGGGAAGCAAACATACAGGTAAGATAAGCGGTAGCGCCCACCATTTATCCCGATATTGCCTGTAAAGTTTAATTAAGTTCATAGATGCTCTACGGATAACCCTAAATCCTGCAGGGTGTATTCAGGCAGGCATCCAACCAACCGTCATAATCGCGCCAGGAATAACAACGCGGAACTGGCTGGTGATTTTAGTTATCGCTGCGAACAGACGATTGATATAAATCAAGAAATCACGTAGCTGATATTAATAATACCGTTTTTTTAACATTCATCCGCCATAAGCAGAAAGCATGTAAATACGAGGATTATCTTATATAACATTAATTAATGTTTTGCCTGCGGGATTTTTACATCCTCATCAATTGACCCTTCCGCTTTCCTGTGCCTTAATACGCACATCGCCCAGCCTTTGGGTATACTTTAAGGAACCTTTTGTGAGTCAGGCACCCAGTATGCGTAAACGACATCGATTTAACCGTCGCATGACCCGTATCGTACTGCTTATCAGCTTTATCTTCTTCTTTGGACGCTTTGTCTACTCCTCCATTGGTGCCTGGTACCATCATCAGGACAAAAAGCAATCGCAGCAATCCACTATCACCGTTGAGCCTTCGGATTCAGCAAAAGCGCCTGAGCAAAAATAAACGCTCAAAAAGACTAATGCCGAAGCACAACCAGCACACCAGCCATCACTAACAATGTGCCCGCTATTTGTGCCAGCGAAATGGGTTCTCCCAGTAACCACCAGCTAAAGAATACGGTTAGCATTGGTCCCAGAAGGCCGATCAGCACGGCGCGTTCCGCACCAATGCGCTGCACGGCCGCCGACTGCCAGAAGATCGGTAATACGGTTGAGAAGAGCGCCATCGCGCCACACCATAGATATACCTGCCACGGCAGGTTAAGCGCGGATAACGGTTGAGCAAGATAAAAATGGGTTTGCGTGGCAAGAGATGAAACCAGCAGGGCAAGAACCGAGAACTTCATCGACCCCATACGCCGGATTGCCACCTCTGACCCGGCATTATAAATGGCATACAGTAAGGCCGCAGCGGCGATCAGACCACCACCGAGCACCAGGCTGTGCATATCACCGCTAATCTGCAGATCGTGGACAAACGCCAGCAGAATTCCCGACCAGGAGAGCGCTAAGGCCAGGAGTACCTTTTTTTCGAAACGCTTACCCAAAAACAAGACGCCAATCAGAATAGTGAGCGCCGGGTAGGTAAATAAGATCAGCCGCTCAAGCCCGGCGGTAATATAGCGCAGGCCCATAAAATCCAGGATCGCCGAACCGTAATACCCCACTATTCCCAGCAGCAGTAGCAGCAGATAATCACGACGCTGCAGTGGTACACCGCTACGCAGCACCCGTAGAGCAACCAGGATAACGAAAGGTAACGACAGGGTCATCCGCAGCATGAGTAAAGTAATGGCATCTACCGTTGCCTGCTCGTAGGCAAGCTTGACGAATATTGCCTTAAACGAGAAACCAAAAGCCGCGCAGACGGAAAATAGCACGCCGATCAGCTGTGAAGATGACGCTTTATTCATCGTGAGGCCTGCTGCAATAAAGCTATCTGTCGCCACATCTCCGGCGAGTTTGAATACATAGGGAAATGCCCGCAATGCGGAATTTCCGCCAACTTTACACCACGGCGGGCAATAGAAGATAAATAGCTTAGCCCGGCATTCTGGTCGCCGTACATAAACATTTTTGGACACGGTAAATTAAGGAATTTCGCCATTAACTCACCGTGGTCAGAATAATCCACCATCGAAGAGAAAATCCCCGGCACCGCTTCAGCGCGAACCTTTTGCGGCAGGCTGCTGGCATAGAGCGCGCTGGCCCAGGCTGGCGATTGGCGAGTGCGTTCAATAAAGCGCGCGAAGAAACGTTCCGCGTCCGGCTCAGCATATTGCACAATTTGCCGGCTCAAAAAGCAGTCTTCCGGCGCGATATTGCCCTCAATATTCACAAAACTTAGCACTCGCTCGGGGAAAGCGTGCGCCAGCAGAAGCGATGTTAATCCTCCCATTGAATGCCCGACCAGGTGAAAGCGCGTAAACCCCGCGTGGGAAATCACCTTCAGCGCCGTCTCAAGCAGAAAGGGTAACCCCATCTTGCTGTAATCAGCGCATTGGCTCTCACCACAACCCGGTGCATCCCAGGCAATAAACGGCTGCCCCTCAAAGGCTCGATGGCGCACGAAATCAGCGTAATCCTCTTTGCTGGAGCCAAAACCGTGAAGAAAGACGACCGGCTCCCCCGTTCCTTCACGGCTAATGGACGCGATATCAAGCCCGATGCCCTGCACCGTCATTGGCAAGCGCTGCCATGTCAACTCCGGCTGTATTTTCATCATATCCTCATTGCTTATCATTCCTGGGCTGGAATCATAACCAGCTATGTTGATATGTAAATTCTTATAAAATAAACTCTGTGATACTAAATAAGTAACAGAATATCTCTCATGAGCAATATTGATTTTCGTCGTATTAAGCAGCTGTGGATGTTTCTCGCAGTAGCGGAAGAGGAACACTTTGGCCGCGCGGCGCTGCGCCTCGGGATGTCACAACCGCCGCTAACGGAACAAATCAAGCTCCTGGAGCACGGGCTGAAACTCCAGCTGTTCGAGCGTTCGCGGCGCGGGACCCGCCTGAGTCCGGCCGGAGCCGCACTCCTGCCCGCGGTACGCCAGTTCGCCGACCAGCTCAGCCAGTTGGGCAGAACCGTCGATGAAATCGCCGCAGGCCACTCGGCGGTATTGAATATCGGGGCGATAACCTCGGCCATGCTGGAGACCTTACCCCCACTGCTTGAGGAGCTTAAGCGCGCTACGCCCGGGCTAACAATATTTATCCGGGAAATCGATAGTGTCGATGCGATCCCCGCACTGGAGAACGGTGAACTGGATCTGGCTTTTGTGCGCCTGGAAGGTGAGACCGAAGGCCACATCACGACTTTGCCGCTGGAAGAGTCACGCCTGGCTGTCGCGCTACCGGTCGATCATCCGCTGGCCTTACAGCATCGCGTCAGCCTGCGCGCGCTGGCAAAGGAGCCGATGGTAATGTCTGCTCGCCAGGTCAGCCCGGCCTGGTTTGATCTCCTCACCTCGCTGTGTCGCACCCACGGTTTTACTCCCCGCATTCTGCATGAGGTCCGCTCGGTAAGTTCACAAATTGCGTTCGTCAGCTGCGGCCAGGGCATCGCGCTGGTTCCCGCCTCCACCCGCAAACTGGCGCCGGCTAATGTGGTGATAAAGGCCCTGGAAGAGAAGCAGATGGTTGTTACCGCGGCGGCGGCGTGGAACAGCGAGCGTCACCACCCGCTGGTTGATTCAGCCATTGCTTTATTGAAAACACGCTACGCCTGACCATTCTCCAACTTCTGCAGTAAACGCAGGATCTCAGCAATACCTTTGCTGATAATTTTATCCTGCCGCATGATTATGCCTAACTGACGATGCAGCAGCGGAGTCAGTGATTGAACATTTAAGCCAATACGATCCTGCGGATGCTCTACCGCCATTCTCGGCACAATGCTGAACCCCAACCCCGCACGTACCATGCGCTTAATCGCCTCAATGCTGCCTAACTGCATGACTGGCGCTATCGCCCGCCCATCGGCAAGAAACCAGCCATCGATCAGATCCCGGGTTCCGCTTCCCGATTCAAAAGCGATTAGCGGTAATGATTGCAGAATCTCTGGCGTCAGCGACCACGGTAACTCATCCTGCCCATCGCTGAAAATACACACAAACTCCTCCTCTAACACCGGCATAACCGCCAGACTGCGTCCATTCGCCGGTAGCGTACAAAGCCCAAGGTCGAGCCGATTCTCTTCAATAGCCCGAACCACCTCAAGCGTATTGCCAACCGTGACCCTCACCGTCAATAAAGGATGCTCATGATGTAGCTTCTGCAGTAACGGAGGTAGCAGATGAATACAGGCGGTTGCTCCGGATCCCAGCGTTACCGAGCCGCTGATTTCACGATTGAATTCACTCACCGATTGCACCGCCGCGCCCACCGCCTGTTCAATCCGATCGCTGTGGGCCAGCAGGGCGATACCGGCCGCCGTCGCTTTAATTCCCCGCCCGGTGCGCTCAAGCAGCCTGGTTTGTAGAAACTGTTCCAGCTGACGTACCTGCAGGCTGACCGCAGGCTGCGACAATCCCAGTACGTCTGCCGCAGCGGAGAAGCTCCCGCGCTGTACGACCAGGCGGAACGTCGCCAGATTTCCCAGATTGAGCGTCATCATCACAAAGTTTCTCTTATAAGGGTCATAAACGGACCGGCCTGCCTGCACAATAGCGCGCAAGGTATGCTGCCGACAACAGCGTAACTGAATGGAAAATCATGAATACACCTGCGAACTCGCACTCCGCGCCGGGCTTTATCACGCTGGCCGCCGGGTGCAATCAGCTGATTAACTGGGGAATCTCGTTTTATATGCCCGGCACTTTTGCCAGGGCTATCGCTCAGGAGACCGGCTGGACCGCCACGGAAATCTATTTCGGACTGACCCTCGCCATGCTCATGATGGCGACGCTTTCTCCATTTATCGCCCGGCTTCTGGCCCGCTTTGGCGGCCAGCGAATAGTCATTACCGGTACGCTGGCGATTTCAGCGGGGTGTCTGCTGATGGCTTACGTCCATAGCCTGACGGGCTGGTTCGCCGCCTGGCTTCTGACCGGCATCGGTATGCGGCTGGCGCTGTATGACGCGCTGTTCGCGGCGCTGGTGAATCTTTACGGGCAGCGGGCCAGGTTGACCATATCGCGCGTGACGCTGGCCGGAGGATTAGCCTCGGCCCTGTTCTGGCCGCTTGGCGCCTGGCTGCTGACGCGGATGGACTGGCGGCACGCGCTGCTGATCTACGCCCTGTTTGGCCTGCTTAGCGCGCTGCTGTTGTGGAAAATGCCGAATACCAAATTACCGTTGCCGGTAAGGGTGAAAAAAAACCAGCAGCAGTCAAAGCATGATAGACGTCCGGCCCTGCTGTACGCGTCGTTGATTGCGCTGGTTACCTTTATATCCAACGGCACGTCAACGCATCTTCCCGAGTTCATCGCCAGCGTTGGGCTTCCTGTCGCGGTGGGAATGCTATGGGGAATTGGACAAACCGGCGCGCGCTTTCTCGAAGTGGCATCCGGCTCCGCGCTCACACCGCTGCGGCTAACGATATTGACGACCTCGCTGATGCCGCTCTGCTTTGCGCTTGGACTGAGCGGCGCTTTTCTGTCGTGGGCGGCCGGCGGATTTGTACTGGGTTACGGCGCGATCAACGGCCTGACCACCGTGTTTAAGGCCACTTTACCGCTGCAGCTCTTTGCCGCCGAGGATTATGCCCGGCTAACCGGCATTCTGTTGATTCCCGCGCAACTGCTGGCCGCCATATCGCCGTTTGCCTACGCATGGATTAATCATTATCTTGGGATGTCAGGCTGCTTAGCGGTCTCTGCCGCTTTGTCCCTGGTGGTAGCAGGGTTAGCAATAATGATTGCTATCAATCAATACAGACTAACAGCGACCATTCGGTAAGCTGAATTGACGGGAAATGGCGCCAATAAACCAGAGACTCTTACTTAACCACAGGATTAAATTTGTCTATAACGTCCCCTCTGCCATCTCTATTAAAAAAGGTCAACGTGGAATCGCCAATAGAGATTAAAAAATCAGCAGAATAAAACTATATAAGATTACAAGGAAGATATTATATATTTATTCTGCTAAAAAACTTCTAAAATCCGCCGCCCAGAAGATAGCCCCCTCAGACTAATGCGAAAAAATAAAAAACCAATGTTACATATAGTAATTAAATCTGATTTTATTGCAGCCACTTACTCCACAAACCATCAAGGTAAAATAAAAACAATTTAGTATCAATAAGTTACAGTGAATCAAAAAAACAACCACTCCGGTAATTCAATATCCCTGTCTCTAAACCTGTAGTACATATATTTCTTTTTTGATACCTTACGCCTATTAGTAATTTGGTCCATGGAGGACACTTTGAAAAAGCTTCCAGTAATTATAATCACGCTATCTGTACTCTTTTTACAGGGGTGCGCTAAACCAATTAAAAAAAGCCCCGAAAAGCTGAGAGAGCAACCGCCAAAAATGTTGAAATTTCAACGTTGCATTACTGATGCTAAAACCTTATCCCAGTTAGATAGTAAATATGAGAAAAGCACCAAAGAGCTGTATACCTTAGTTAATAATGCAAAATTTTATGCGTCTATAGCCGATGAGTCATCGACAAACGTAAGTTCAACAATAACGCCATTTTTTGATTATAAATTAAATGAAATATGTAACAACATATCTCTTATGTTAATTGAAGAATTTCAAAAAAATACTATTAATTCGATCAACAAAGCCAAGAGCTAGAAACAAGGATGTTTGATTTCATATGACAAAATTAAACAAACTAACAATTGCTTCATTATTAGTGTTCATTGCCCTAAATAAAACAGCATCAGCTGAACAAAGCGAGTTTCTTAACGCCATAAAAAATATAAACTTACAGAGTATTGGTGCAAATGAAACAGTAGAACCATCGGATAACAGATCGCAGAATATTAATAGTGAAGCCAGCATCAATGATAAGTTAGAACAAAAAAATAAAAAACTCCAGATGAAGTATGAAAAACTATTGGGATCGTACAATGAAATAAAATTGAACGGTGGCTCTGGTAATGCGGAATCCCAAAAAACAACTATCTCCGTTCTCACTAATGAAAAGGATAAACTTAACGCTGAGAATACCGCGCTACGTAAGCAGCTAGCTGATGCCACTTCAACTCTTTCCGCCATGCGCAAGCAAGAAGAGCTGTCCTTCGCCAGTCAGAAAAAAGAACTGAGCTCTCTGGGCCAGGAAAACGCCCGCCTGCTCAGCGAATCTGAGGCTACACGTAAACAGCTTGCCGAGGCCGCTTCGCAGCTGGCAGCG